>CAYFRY010000148.1:0-3716 GCA_964345665.1 uncultured Oscillospiraceae bacterium | reverse complement strand
GTAGTCGCTAAGTTGCGCACCACTGCACCACGCCAGCCTTTATATTTCAGAAGATAGTAATACAGTAAAACAAGAATCTTGTTTGGATGCAGAAACTGGGATTTGTCATCTATAACACCCAAACGATCCGCATCACCATCGGTCGCAATGCCTATGTCACAATTGTTTTCTTCTACAAAATTCATCAAGCCGGAAAGTGTTTTTTCATTAGGCGCGGGCAAACGTCCACCGAACAAGGTATCGTGACGATCATGAATCACATCCACTTCACAGCGCATGGTCAACAAAATGGTCAGTAAGGCCGTCTTCGAAACGCCGAACATAGGATCTAAAACGGCTTTAAGATTCGCCTTGCGAATGGCATCGACATCAACCGTGTCCAGAATGGCGTCAATATAGTCATTCATCGGGTTAATGAACTCAACTAAGCCCTTCGCTTTGGCTTCTTCTAAAGGTATATAAGTAATCAAATCTTCACGTGCTTCTCCTGCATCCAAGCGCGCCTCAATAGCTCGCATGTACTCTTCTATCCTGGCCGTCAGCGCTTCATCCGCATCGCGTCCTCCGCTCATAAAGACTTTCACACCATTGTAAAGCGCCGGATTGTGGCTGGCCGTTACGGAACAACCGAAAGCCAAATCCTTTTTAAGGACATAGAACATGACCAGAGGTGTCGGCGCAGCATTTTTAATAATTTGAGAATGCACACCGCCCGAAGCCATGACCTCGGCGATCCAGCCCGCCGCTACGTCTCCTAAAAAACGTCGATCGTAGCCTATGACAAAATCCTTATCCGTCAAACCGTCATCCTTCATAATGCCGAGCAAAGCACTCGCCAATAGCTGCACGTTCGACTTAATAAACTCGTCTCCGATAATCGCTCTCCAACCACCTGTGCCAAACTTAACCATACTGCTCCCCCTTGAAAAACTGCTTACAACGATTGTAGCATTCGCTGAATAAATATATGAAATTTGAATTATTAAAATACCGTAAAATCTATGGCTGCGTCCAAAGAAGTCTTTAAGATGTCGTGCTCCACTTAGATGTCGCGCTCCACCTTGATGCTTAAAAAACCGTTTCCGAAGAAAATTTCGCCGCGGTCTACCATCATAGCCAAAAGCTTAAGGCCATTTTCTTCATCATAAAGGCTGAGAAGCTGATCGTAATATTCCTCCATGGACGGCATTCTGCCTTTGTTGAGCAAGACTTCCAATTCATCCAAACCCTCGGGTTTCTTGTTGCATTCACCGAAAATTTCAAGTGAGATGAGTGTCTCTGTTTGCAAGACATGAATAGAATAATTGACAATATGATGATGCTGAAAAAAACCCATCAGCTCGTTGACCATGTGCGCCGCTCGCTCGCGTTCTCGAATCATTTCACTACCCTCTTTTTCAGTCGTCCGGCTTAACGGATTGCCGCTTTGCTCTTATCTTCGCCCAAATTTGTTTTGGCAAAAAGCCTCTTAGTTCTATGACATCGAAAATCGGCACTAAAATAGCCGCAACGAAGCCACCCGAAAAACCGTTATTGTAGAGGTTTACCCCGGAATGCAGACCTGAAACATTAAGCACGGTCGTCATGTGCACAAAGCCCGCGAATATTCCCGGAATCCAGCCGTAATGACCCGCCAAAGGAGCCAGCGTCGTTCCGAACAAAGCCGCGATCACAGCCGTAGTGGAAACATGGTCAAAACTGCTGAAAAAACTCAGCGACAAGACTCCCAGAAGAACGGGAAGGACGTTTTTGGGATGTTTACCGAAGGCGCTGAAACCCACTACGGTAAAAATGCCGCCCACAATCGGCCCATTGATCTGTGGCCTCAAAAACAAAGAATAGCTCGTAGCAATCAAACCCATGACACCCATATTAAACAAGGTCAGTTTAAAGTCGTAGAGAAGAGGGAAATCCGTCACCAAGCGCCCCGAAGACTTCATTAAATCCCAATATTCTTTCCAACGGGCGCGACTTCGCGGTAATGCATACAGAGCCATAGCGGCAAAGAGAAGATACAAAACCCACACCAAGGATGAGGAATCCCCTTGATAAACCATGTTTTGAGCTAGAATCTCCCAGTCCAAAAAGCGCAGGGCACCGATAAAAACCATACCGACAATACCCGCCGTAAAGCCTATGTTGTATAGAGAAAAGCCCTTGTGAAAAAGAACAAACGCGCTCGCCAGAGGTGGCATAATAAAACCGCAAAGCACACCCAAAAACACACCGTAAAGAAGGCCCAAATGAAACGGTAATCCGAAGGAAAAGGTCACATAGCTGACAAGAGGTGCCAGAGCGGTCCCAAAAAGAGCGACCAAAATCTGCTGCTTAAATTCGTTCTTATTAAATAGAGTATAGAGATAGACTCCTAAGGTAATGGGAAGGCTGTTAAACAGATTTTTACCAAAAAAAGAAAAGGCTCCCACAGTAAATACTGCGGCGATGAGCGGGCCGGTAACGGTAAGCTTGTTCATTTTAATCATCACAAGCGCCAAGGCGGTCATCAAGCCGACATTGAAAAATGTTGCGCCAAACCCACCAATCACCAGGTAATCACTTAGAAGATTACTGGGATGGGTGAGGATGCGCAACGTACCGTCAAATATTTCAGTCGGACTCGCAAAGCAAAAGGCCAAAACAAAGCATAAAGCCGTTACGATTTCCAGAAAAAAGAAGGCCGGATCTTGTTTTTTAACGTCTAATAATCGCATCTCGGTCAGGGCCTACAGAGACATATGTAA
This sequence comes from uncultured Oscillospiraceae bacterium, assembly GCA_964345665.1. Classification (GTDB taxonomy): domain Bacteria; phylum Bacillota; class Clostridia; order Saccharofermentanales; family Fastidiosipilaceae; genus JAXGQD01. The sequence continues at coordinate 975 of CAYFRY010000148.1, read as the reverse complement.
TCGGACAATCCACTAACTTTTCAATGCGTAAAACGTAGTCCTGTGCTTCCTTAGGTAAATCTTCGAACTTACGGATATGGTCAATGGGAACGGACCAACCGGGCCAATATTCAATAACGGGTTTCGCCATATCCAAAGCGCTGGGGAAAGGGAAATCGTCAATCTGAACGCCATCCATTTCGTAGTGTGTACAAACCGGGATTTCTTTCAGTGAGGAAAGAATGTCCAGTTTTGTAAAAGCCAGTTCGGTGGCCCCTTGAACCGCCACACCGAAACGAGAAGCCACTACGTCAAAACCGCCGACACGACGCGGACGACCGGTCGCCGCACCGTACTCACCGCCGGCCTCACGCAGAGCTGAGGCCTCTTCTCCTCCCATCTCCACCACGAAAGGACCTTCTCCCACGCAGCTGGAATAGGCCTTCATGATACCTAAAACCTTATCGATTTTCAGTGAGGGGGCACCGCAGCCGATGGGCGCATAGGCAGCCAACGGTGAAGACGAAGACGTGTAGGGATAGATTCCGAAATCAATGTCACGCAAGGCACCCAACTGCGCTTCGAACATAATCTTTTTACCGGCTTTATAGGCGTCACGCAGCACTTTTCCGCTGTCACGAATAAAGGGCTTTAAGACCTTACCGTATTCCTGCAGCCACTGCCACATTTCTTCCTTATCAAAACCTTCCGCCCCATAAACTTTGGTCAGTGTCAAATTCTTCCATTCAACTAAATCAAAGAGGCGTTCTTTTAAACGGGCCTGATCATAGAGCAACTCGCCCATCTGAATGCCCTTCTTTAAGTATTTATCTCCGTAAACCGGACCGATACCGCGCTTGGTTGAACCGAATTTCTTACCGCCCAAATAATTCTCTTGGGCTTCATCTTGCGCCCTGTGAAAAGGAAAGCAAATAATCGCACGATCCGAAATGATCAAATGCGCAGGGTCCAGGTTGAAACCGCCATCCATCATAC
>CAYFRY010000147.1:2738-3725 GCA_964345665.1 uncultured Oscillospiraceae bacterium | reverse complement strand
ATAAAACAGAAATCATTGATAAAATAAAATCGCTTTAAACGTTATGATTTAACAAAAAAGAAAAACTTCAGTCTTACCGCTACAATTTATACGTCGTTGTTTAAGTCATCAATAAGCTTCCCCAAAGACCATTTTCATAATTTCTTCAAAGGCTAATTCCGCCACCAAGTTTCCGTTTTTGTACCAGTGAACAAAATTTCCATCTGTATCAGCACTGGCAAAAACATCAGGGTTAGAGAGCACGCCGAAACGAAATACTTTAAACCTGGGCTTCATGTTCAGGCTCACCCAATTGCCACTATTGAAACGCACCAACAAAACACCGTCTTCCTGTGTCTTTACTTCAATAATTGGCGCTCCTTTCATTTGAACTACCTCCATGTAAAATGCCGGCATCGCCTTTCGATGTTATTCTTACATGGATTAATTTATTTGTAGTGTGATTATCTGTCACTATAATTGTTATTACCTAAAACTTGTTATCGCAAGCGCCGTCAAAACAAGGACGGCGCCCAAAATATTGTTCGCCGTTAGTTTCTCACCCAAAATTATGACAGAAGAAAGAATGATGACTAGCGGCTCCAGAGTAGAAACAAGGGCTGTAGTTGATGCACCCGCCTTTTCCATACCTGTAAGGAATGACCAAAACGCAAGAACGGTTGAGATCAAAGAAATTAACAAAAGAGCAACGTATCCCTTTGTTTCTTTAGGTGGCTCAAAACCTGAAAATAAACTAAATAAACCAAAGACAGCGGTCACCCCCAGCATCGTAAAGGCAGATGACTGAATTCCCATGCCGGCTTTAACGATTTTCGAATTAATTAAAATATATATTGAATAGAACACAGCAGATAAAACGGCCAGAATGATTCCGGGAGGGCTGGCTTCATATTCAGCACCGATAATGACAAAGGCTCCTGCAAGTGCAAGGCTCAAAGAGATAATCTTCAACACCAACGAGCCTGAGTAGGAAGTATATAAACTCAA
>CAYFRY010000147.1:0-2714 GCA_964345665.1 uncultured Oscillospiraceae bacterium | reverse complement strand
CACCTGACCGGCCTATCCAAAAGCGCCAAGAAGCAGGAAGCTGATGATTTCTTTTCTTGAGGGCAAAGGAAGCCTTCTAAAAAGGACTAACGAAAACATAAACAGCATCGCCACCAAAAATCTCAAAAAAGTAAAGTAATCATACCTGTACCGGCAGCATAAGCCATCTTAGCCAAAACCGGTACAAAGCCAAAGGATACTGCCGATATTGAGACAAGAAGGATGCCTTTCTTTTTTCTGATATACTCATCAAAGTTATGCCGCCATCACAAGTATTATCGTAAGAACAGAATATACAAGCGCTAGGATTGTAAATAAGGTGAATGTGAGCGCAAGATAAATAAAGCATTTTTCTCTTCGTTTTTGATAAAAATAGAAAAATACCCCCGCTCCCACCAAGCATACGGCAAACAACAGAACTGCTGTGTCAAACTGCATCTCTTTGTTCTCCTGTATTGCTGCTAATCAGTCTCACCTCGCTTTCACCCCTCCTGCGACATGTTCACCATCAAGTGACCAGTCCAAAGCTTCTTCACTGATAAAACGAATCGAACGTGTTTGTAAAAGAGAAACCCATGGTCCCGAGTAATTTCGTGTTCTCAACGCGTTAATAATCGACATTAAAGCTCTTGCATCACTAGGTGGTCTGACTAACAGGACTTCAAACAAACCGTCATCAAAAGATACCAGTTCCTCATCCAAGGATAATAAACCGGCGATGGATCTAGAGTTGCTGACTGCTCCGAAAATGAATTCTTCATTAAGTTGCCGCTCATCCGTTTCGATACTTAAAGGATACGGCTTAATACTGCGTAGATCCTTAATCCCCTCCAAAATGTAGGCCAAATGTCCGAGTACATTTTTGAGACTCTGCGGTGTTGAATAAGACGTAGCGGTAAACGCACCAAACGATGCCACATAGACAAAATAACGATCATTGAACTGTCCTATATCAAACGGCTGCCTTTTCCCGTTAATAATGTCAAGAGCAGCCTCCTTAATATTCATGCTGATTGACAAACTCCGAGCGACATCATTAGTTGTACCTGCCGGCAAATACCCCAAATCGGGACGATTTTCCTGAGGAATTGCCATCAAGCCGTTAGCCACTTCACTCAGTGTTCCGTCGCCACCGCAACAGACGAGCAAGTCGTAGTTGGCTCCCTCCTCTGCCGAGAGTTGAGTCGCATGTTTAAGGCCTTCGGTATACCGTCGCTCAACCCGGTAACCGGCATTGTTAAAGATTTCTTGGACCTCTGCTTCTGCATCCAAGACACGACCATTTCCGGCATTCGGATTAATAATCAGCAATAATTTAGAATCCGCTTTCCTCAATATCTACTCCCAAAAACACCAAAAGAAATTATCTTTATGAGCTATATTTCAATTTTAATAATAATCATCTTTATGAACAAGCGATGTGCCGGTGAGTAGCATCTTAAATTGGACAATTCTCGCTTATGCTAATTTTGTAAGCATCCTCAAAACATCTTCTTTTCATGATTTGGACTTAATCCAAGCCTACGCCTTACTAAAATAAGTATCAATCCCAAAAGCAAAAGTAAAATGCCTTCCTCAAAAGTCGTTTTTTCGTTTTCTCCGGTTTTAGGCATTTGTGAAACAGTTTTCGTTGATTCCGCCGATTTCTTGGTTTCAGTCAATTTGAGCGGCTCCGTAGATTTGCTTGAGTCAGTCGATTCACTTGGGAAAACCTCCTCAAAAGTGTTGGTTAGAATAAAACCTTGAGACATATTACCAGTAATAGAAGATGTATAGCTTTCAATCGGCATTTCCTCCACAGAGTATACAATCTTTCGACCGGACATAAGTTCATCAAGCTCAGTGAATGTACCATGCCAAGCATTTTCAGGATTTAACATAATTGAACTAAGAACAGTACCGTTAATTTTTAAAAAAACTTCCACCTCTTCTTTTCGTTCAGCCTTAACACTTTCATCCCATATTTTTAATACTTTTAACTTCCAGTCAGATGCCATACCTTACAAAGTCCACTTCTCGGGCGACCCTGGCATTATCAGCCACAAAAAGTTAAGGCTCTATCCGCAGCAAAAATCTGACCTGCGGGTATCCTAATTGTGAGGCTTAAGAGGCTCAGGCAAAGTGATAAGACTAAGTCGAGAACGGACTATTTACATAATGGGCACTTAGCAGCTGAAACTGGCGGTATACCGGGATTCAGAGATGAAGGTTTACTTGATACAGCCATTTAAGCATGTTTGACCTTAAAAAGCATATTTTGTACGGCTTACTGCTTAGAAGATATACTATCAGAAGATGTACTGAGTGCAGCATTGCTTTTATCAATACGATAATTTCTAATATAGAGGAGCAGGTCTGTTCCCACCATAATTAAATTAAGTACATAGAAGAACAGAACATACCACTTAAAACCGGGACTCGTCAGTTTACTGATTATACCGCAGATATAACCTCCAAAAATGAACAGAAGAAACAGTAAGCTTTTTCCCTTGGTCGTCCTTACCTTATAGGATTTAATCACATTCATAGGCCAGGAAAACCCGAAAGAAACAATCATCACAACTTCCATTAATTCATAAAATTTCATATTAACTCATTCCTCCTTTTGGTTGCACACCTTACTAAACCGGCCACATAGTAAACTGTTTGTGGCAGCTTTGTTAAGCTCCATGATAGTTGACTTATTTATAAGATTTAAAACGTATTCTTCTGCT
>CAYFRY010000146.1:0-3794 GCA_964345665.1 uncultured Oscillospiraceae bacterium | reverse complement strand
CGGTCAATGAAAAAACAGCAACAAAAAGGTCGCACAAAGAACAAACCAAAGAACGAAGCCAAAGAACGATTGACAAAATTGAAGTGATGGGCAATAATAGCTGTCGTATTTGAGGAGGCTGATCATGTTATTATCCGTAAAGTCGCTTATTCGGCGAAAGGATCAGGAGCTGCCCCTCACGCTAACAAGCCCTACGAACGGGATCGGAGAGTTTTTTCCCGGTGTCTGTGCGGCGGGTGATTTGTCCTTTGACGGGGAGCTCAAGCATTTGGAAAGCGGATTTCTTTTGCTTAGCGGAACAGCGGGAGTTGGCGCCGAAGTTCCGTGCGACCGTTGTCTTAAACCCTGTGCCTTCCATTTGGATTGCACCGTGCATGATTACTTCGTACCGGAGCGAAATCTGGACCTCCGGGAAGTCAGTATGTATGCGGCAGAAGTAGACGATTACGAGGTCTACCGAGGGGATAAGATAGATGTACAAGCGCTTTTGCTGAAGTTACTGATTGCGGTAATTCCGACAAAGGTTTTGTGTCGAGAGGACTGTCAAGGCTTGTGCCCGAATTGTGGTCAGGACTTGAATGAAAAAACCTGCCACTGTGAGGTGGAACAGGCAGAGGATGAGGATAATCCTTTTGCCGAACTGAAGAAACTACTGTAGAGCCTGAAACGACCCTGCAGAGTATGGATGGAGGAATAGAAGATGGCAGTACCCAGAAGTAGATGGTCCAAGATGCGCTCTCGCAGACATCGTTCCAATTGGAAAGTCAGTGTCCCGAACCTGAGCGAGTGCCCACAGTGCCACACCTTGAGAATGCCGCATCGCGTGTGTAAAGCATGTGGTTTTTATGACGGCAAGCAAGTGCTTGCAGTTGATGAAGCGAAGTAATTCGGCAGCGTAAGGTGTAAAGAAGCACGAAACCGTAAACAGTGCTTCCGGAGCGGCGGGGAGGTTGACTCGCTGCTTTTTTGTGAATGAAATTGTCTCGGGTTTCGGCAAAACGAAGCTCGGAAAACGAAGCTCGACAAAAACCTGAAAACTAACAAAAACCCGAAAAGCTGAAAAGGAAGGAGACGCGCATGAGCAGAGCCGTCGTCGCCGTTATCGGACGACCAAACGTAGGAAAATCCAGTTTTTTTAATTACATCGCCAAGCAGCGTATCTCTATCGTGGATGATCAGCCCGGTGTCACACGCGACCGTATTTATGCGCAGGTGGAGTGGCTTGAGCACACGTTTACCTTGATTGACACCGGAGGCATTGAGCCTTCTACGGATTTGCCCTTGCTTAAGCAAATGCGTCTCCAAGCTGATGTTGCGATTGAGACGGCGGATGTGGTTTTGCTTATGGTTGACGTAAAAGACGGGATGACCGCAGCGGATCAGGATATTGCGAACATGCTCAGAAAAGCGGCGAAACCGGTTTTTGTTGTCGTTAATAAGTGTGACACGCCCGGGAACTTGCCGGCACAGGCCTATGAATTTTATAACCTGGGTTTGGGGGAAATCTATCCTGTTTCCTCGATTCATGGTTTGGGCATGGGTGATCTGCTCGATGCTTTGGTGGACGCTTTGCCGCCGGACTCGACTGAAGAGACCGAAGATCAAGGGATTAAAGTGGCTATTATAGGAAAACCGAATGCCGGTAAATCCTCTCTTTTCAATCGCCTGGCGGGGGAAGAGCGAGCCATTGTTTCCGAGATGGCGGGAACCACTCGCGACGCCTTGGATTCGTCGATAGAAAACGAATTCGGTCGCTACCTTTTTATTGATACCGCCGGATTCAGACGCAAGTCACGCATCAGTGACGATGTGGAACGCTATAGTGTCATGCGAGCGGTTGCCGCAGTGGAACGAGCGGATGTTTGCCTGATTATGATTGATGCGACAGAGGGTGTGACCGAGCAGGACACCAAGGTGGCAGGTTTAGCGCATAATGCGGGCAAAGCCTCTATCTTTGTGGTTAATAAATGGGATCTGGTTGAAAAGGAAACGAACACTCAGCAAGTTTTTAAAGAAGAACTTCTGACGCGTTTTGCCTTTATGAACTATGCTCCGGTCCTTTTTATCTCGGCTTTAACCGGCTCGCGTTGCATGAGCATCTATGAAAGTGTGAATGAAGTCTACGCCGAGTCGAACAAGCGCATTACGACCGGTGTGCTTAATGACTTCATTGCGGAGATACAGGCCATGGTTCCTGCACCCCAATACAAAGGCCGTCGATTGAAAATCGCCTATGCCACTCAGGTGACCGTGCAACCGCCCGAGTTCATACTTTTTGTCAACTCTACGGAGCTTTTACACTTCTCTTATGACCGTTATCTGGAAAACCAGTTCAGAAAAAATTTCGGTTTTGTCGGTACACCCATTCGTCTTACTTTGCGCGAAAAATCTAAAAACGAAAAACTATAAAGGAAACCCTATGTCAATAGATTCAGTGAAATCAGCCGAACAGCTACGCAATGTAGCGATTATCGCACACGTTGACCATGGCAAAACGACCCTTGTTGACAGTATGCTCCGCCAATCCGGCACCTTTCGTGAAAATGAGCAGGTCAACAGCCGGGTTATGGACTCGGGAGATATCGAGCGTGAACGCGGCATTACTATCCTTGCGAAAAACACCGCCATTGTGCATGGTGAATACCGTATCAATATCGTTGACACGCCCGGGCATGCAGACTTCGGCGGAGAGGTCGAGCGCGTTTTAAAAATGGTAGATGGCGTTCTTTTGGTGGTGGACGCCTATGACGGCCCTATGCCTCAAACCCGTTTTGTCTTACGAAAGGCATTGGAACTTCGCTTGAAGCCCATCGTGGTGATGAATAAAATTGACAGACCCGATGCCCGTCCTGCAGAAGTTGAAGATATGATTCTTGAGCTGTTTATTGAGCTGGGCGCCGATGACGAACAACTGGACTTTCCTGTCCTCTATGCGTCCGCGAGAAACGGTTTTGCCTCGCGAGACAGAAGCGAAGCCATGGATGGCCGCGCGCATAACATCCTTCCGTTGTTGGAGACCATTGTGAATGAAGTCCCTGCTCCTCAGGGTGATGCCTCGGGAGCTTTACAGGTGCTCATTTCCAATATCGAGTCGGATCCCTACGTCGGTCGCTTGGCCATAGGCCGTATCGAGCGCGGTGTGATTAAACATAATCAACAAGTTGTGGTTTGCGGTTTTGACGATCACTCGATCGTGTCGGGCAAAGTGGCCAAATTGATGCGTTTCGAAGGCTTGAATCGTGTGGATATTTCGGAGACCTCGGCAGGCGAAATCGTTTGTATTGCGGGTATTCCCGAAATTAATATCGGAGATACCGTATGTCCGCCGGATGCGCCCGAGCCTCTTCCGTTTATTAATATTGACGAGCCGACCATTGCGATGACTTTCTCGGTCAACAATAGTCCGTTTGCCGGACAGGAAGGAAAGTATGTGACCTCCAGGCATCTGCGTGACCGTCTCTTTAAAGAGATGGAAACGAATGTCAGCATGCGCTTAGAGGAAACCGAGTCTCCTGAAGCCTATGTAGTCAAAGGAAGAGGGGAGCTTCATCTGTCCATTCTGATTGAAAATATGCGCAGACAGGGCTATGAATTCCAAGTTTCCAAGCCTTCCGTTATTGTCAAAGAGATTGGCGGTGTGCTTAGCGAGCCTGTAGAAAGCGTCATGATCGACGTCCCTGAAGAGTTCGTGGGTGTGGTGATTGAGAAGCTCGGACAACGTCGTGCGGAGCTCCAAAACATGCTGCCGCCGCAGAAAGGTTACAGCCGTCTGGAGTGCAATATTCCGTCACGAG
>CAYFRY010000145.1:0-3813 GCA_964345665.1 uncultured Oscillospiraceae bacterium | reverse complement strand
CCTCAAGATCCCTTTTGAAAACGCATCCTGTCAATGTAAAACGTGTGGATAAAGGGCTCAACCCGGCAAGCATTATTTGGCCTTGGGGCTTAGGCACGCGTCCGTCTTTTCCGACACTTGAAGACTCCTACGGACTGAAGGGCAGTGTTATTTCAGCGGTAGATTTGGTCCAGGGTATAGGTCTTGTGCAAGGTATGGAAGTTCTGCAAGTTGAGGGGGCGACGGGTACGTTGCACAGTAATTTCGAAGGAAAAGCTAAGGCCGCCTTAGAGGCGTTTGACCGTGGTCAGGACTATGTCTACATGCATCTGGAGGCTCCCGACGAATGCGGACATCAGGGCGATGTTCAGGGAAAAATCAAAGCCATAGAGATTTTGGATAAAAAGATTTTGGCTCCTGTTTGGGCTTATCTTGAAGAACAGCGACTGAATACGGGTGAGGATTATAAGATTTACGTTTTACCCGATCATCCGACCCCCTTGGCCCTACGTACCCATACTTCGGACCCGGTGCCGTATATTTTGTATGACAGCCGGAAGCATACAGCAACTCAGGATTTCACGCCTTCTTCTTATACGGAAAAGCATGCCGCCTTGACAGGTCTTGTCCATATCGGTCATCTTTTTGTCGAGAGGTACTTTAAAGACTGAGCTATGTCTTAGTATTTGAAGCCGGTATCAAGTGACAGGGTATGTCAACCTTGACAGTCGACGCGCTTTCGCTTAGTTTTAAACCATGGTTTACGGAGATTTATTTACAAAAAAAGAAGAAGTCGGTAACGATACCGCCCAGGCGTCGGTTCTGCCTGCGCCGAAGCAAGCGCCCGCAGCGGACGCCAACGCGCTTTTGGTGGCTCTGCTCTCGGTTTATGATCCGATTGAGCGCATCCGAAAGCTGGATGAAGGATTGGACTTTTGGCCGGAGGATGAGGCGCTGGGCGAGCTTAAGAATTTTTTCGATTTGCGATACAAAAAGGTGAAATCGAAACTGGGCTTTGCCGATCACTTTTTAGGCCTGATGATTGAGTCTTTGGGTGTGGCTCGACTTCCTGTGGGCTTCAGTGCAGATAAGGAATTAGTCAGACTATACAAGAAGAACGCTTATATACAATGGCAAAGTCAAGGCCAAAATCCGAGTCTTCGCCGAGAACTTTTCTTCGGAGAGTGCATGCAGATGATGGCTTACTATGCTTGGGCCTGCCGAAGCGACAAAAACTATGCCTCCGGTTTAATGGGGCTTCTTAAAGCTAAACCTGAACAGGTTGAGCAGAAACTTGAAAAGGATTTGAGCCTGCTCCGAGACAAGTTGGAGTTGGCGGAAAACTCGCCCAGAGTAGCGGATCAGTGGACTGTGGATATGAAGGTGTTTCGTACCGCCCTTACCCTCTTTATCAGTCGACTTTAAGGTGAAATACGAGGCAAGCTATGAAAAACTATGATTACCTCATTGTTGGAGCCGGCTTATTCGGCTCCGTTTTTGCATATGAAGCCGGTAAGCTTGGCAAAAAATGCCTTGTTATAGAGAAACGGGCACAAATCGGCGGAAATTTGTTTTGCCAAAATTGGGACGGCATTGATGTTCACAGTTATGGTGCGCACATTTTTCATACGGATAAGCTCGAAATTTGGGATTATGTGCGTAAAGCGGCTCCCTTTTTCCCTTATGCCCATAGTGTAATCGCCAATCATGACGGTCGGCTTTTTAATTTACCTTTTAATATGAATACGTTTTATCAACTATGGGGTTTAAGTAAACCGGAAGAGGTGGCGAAAAGGCTGGAGGCTGTAGCGAATCCGACCGCGGCTGCTAAGGCCGAAAATTTGGAAGAGAGGGCTTTGGCCCTAGTCGGAGAAGAAATTTATACCCTTTTAATTAAGGATTACACCGAAAAGCAGTGGGGGCGTCCTTGTAAAGAGCTGCCTGCTTTTATTATCAGTCGTCTTCCTTTACGAATGACTTTTGATAACAATTATTTTAATGATCCCTACCAAGGCCTTCCTGAGAACGGCTACAATGAGCTTTTTAAGACATGGCTGGCCAAGGCGGATGTGCGCCTCGGCGTGGATTTTCTGAGCGAGCGAGGAGAACTGCTTGACCTGGCTGAGACCACTATTTATACGGGCGCTCCGGATGCGTATTTTGATTTTTGTTATGGGGCGCTGGAATACCGAAGCTTACATTTTGAGCACAAACGAGTGGAGACCCCCAATTTTCAAGGTTGCCCGGTCATGAATTTTACGGATGCCAAGACGCCTTACACACGCATAATAGAACATCAACATTTCATGAAGACGGTCAGCGCGGATTGGCAACACAGTATAATTACCTACGAGTATCCGAAGGCTTGGACGCCAGGACAAGAGGCCTACTATCCGGTGAATGATGAGCGCAACAGCGCACTTTACCGGCGTTATGAAGCACGGGCCAAAGCACAAGAGGGTGTCTTTTTCGGAGGCCGGCTGGGAGATTACCGCTACTATGATATGGATGACACGGTTGAAAAGGCGTTGGCCCTGGCAGACCGAATCCTCAGGAGATAGAGATGAAAAAACAAAAACGAGTGATGACGATTCTGCTTGCCGTGAATCTCGCTTTGGCTGCGACAGCCTGCCGGAAAGTGGCTTTACCCGGGCAGTCGGAGCGTGTTTCCCGTGCGACTTCGATTGAAACAGCAAGCTTGTTAACGCAGGAAGGGAGCGCTGAAACAACGAGTTCACATACACAAGATTCGGTTCATATGAGTGAGCCGGGTGAGAACAGATCAGAGATTTTGGATGTGGGCCACACGGAAGAAATGGTAAATACAGTGCCTGTTCCTCAGGTACCTGTTGAAAGCGAAGCGCCGGCTCAGCAGCCGGTCAGCACCGCCCCGACCGGCTTTGAAAAGGACGAGAACGGCAACATTCTAAGCCCGGACGGGAGACGCGGCAGTGAACTGGACACGCCTTACAGAAAAAATGGTGTCATCTTAGTCAATAAGCAACACCACGTCAGCTCGAACTATGTCCCTGTCACTACCGACAGTGGCCCGATTGTGGCGATTGAAGCGGCAACACCCCTGGCTATGCTGATTGAAGCGGCTGCAGAAGAGGGTATCTACATCACAGCGGACAGCAATTACCGCTCCTATGATACCCAAAGTGCTATTATTAGGCGCGAAGCCAGCGGGGACGGCGAAGCAGAGGCCAATAAGCTGACCGCCTACCCGCGCCAAAGTGAACACCAGACCGGATTGGCTGTCGATTTCACTGACGACAACAATGGCTGGGCCAGTTACTCCTCAGATTTCGGTGATTTGGATGCCGGTCGTTGGTTGGCGGCCAATTCCTATAAATATGGGTTTATTTTGTGCTATTTGAAGGGTAAAGAGGCTATCACCGGTTATAATTACGAGCCTTGGCATTTCCGATATGTCGGCACGGAGATTTCTTATGCGATCGGACCCAATCCCACCCTCACGCTTGAGGAGTTTCTTGGTGAATAGTCGGAGGATAAAGAGGAAAAACCGAATCAAGGGGCGATCTCAAATGAGAGTGTCAAATGAGAGCCCCCTTTTCTTTTCTCATCAAACGAAATAGGAACCCGGATAGATCATTTCTGCTTTCGTGACAAATGCAAGCCTGAGCCTGAAAACAGAGACATGTCCACTTTATTGACCTCTTAGCTCCGGCGGTTCTTTGGCAACCTTCGTACGGTTGTAAAAACTGTCCCTCTGGGATAAAAAGTTGATCTGTAGGAGTGGAGGGATTGACAATACGGCTTGAAAACTTGCAGGACAAGTTCTCCATTGGAGGAGCAGGTCATACAGACGTA
>CAYFRY010000144.1:921-3819 GCA_964345665.1 uncultured Oscillospiraceae bacterium | reverse complement strand
GGCCCGACCAACAATTGGGCAGCTCCGCAAGATATGTACGATAAGCTTACCCCACTCTTTCGTGGCGCCATGAAGGGCCGTACCATGTACGTCATCCCCTATATCATGGGACCTGCAGGTTCACCTTTCTCAAAAGTCGGCGTTGAGCTGACCGACAGTATTTATGTTGTCCTCAATATGCGTATCATGACCCGTATGGGTGAGATTGCCTGGAAGCAGCTGGGTGACTCAAATGACTTTGTAAGAGGCTTACACGCCAAAGCTCAGATTGATGCGGAAAATCGCTACATTGTCCATTTCCCTGAAGACAATACCATTTGGTCTGTCAACTCCGGTTACGGCGGTAACGTTTTGCTCGGTAAGAAATGTTTTGCCCTGCGTATTGCTTCGCACCAAGCTCATAACGACGGTCTGATGGCTGAACATATGCTCATTCTCGGTGTTGAAACCACTGAAGCAGGTGAAACAAAGTATGTAACGGGCGCTTTCCCCTCTGCTTGCGGGAAGCCCAATCTGGCCATGCTTATTCCACCGGCCAATATGAAAGGCTATAAAGTTTATACCGTAGGTGACGATATTGCTTGGATGCGCCCCATGGAAGACGGTCGACTTTGGGCTATTAATCCCGAGTCCGGTTTCTTCGGTGTTGCTCCCGGTACCAGCATGCAATCCAATCCCAACGCGCTTTTGACCACAAAATCCAACACCATCTTTACCAACGTCGCTTTGACCAAGGATAGGGAACCCTGGTGGGAAGGCATGGGCGTCCCCGCTCCTGCGGAAGCAACGGATTGGGTCAATAAACCCTGGACACCTGATTCCGGTATCAAAGCTGCTCACCCCAACTCCAGATTTACGGCTCCTGCGGCTCTCTGTCCTTGTATTTCAAAGGAATGGGAAGCCCCCGAGGGTGTTCCTGTTTCCGCTATCCTCTTCGGTGGTCGTCGTGCCAAAACCGCTCCGCTGGTTTACCAATCCTTTGACTGGAACCACGGTGTTTTCGTAGGTGCGACCATGGCTTCCGAAACCACCGCGGCGGCTGCCGGTGCGGTCGGTGTTGTTCGTCGCGACCCCATGGCTATGTTGCCTTTCTGCGGCTACAACATGGGCGACTACTTCCAGCACTGGATTGACATGGGTGAAAAAATCGCCAATAAGCCTTTAATCTTTAATGTGAACTGGTTCCAGACCGATGAGAACGGCAAGTTTGCTTGGCCCGGTTTCGGTGACAACTTCCGTGTCATCGAATGGATTTTGAAACGTTGTGACGGTAAAGTCGATGCGGTTGAAACACCTATCGGCTATCTTCCTAAGGCTGAAGACATCAACCTTGAGGGCCTCGACAACTTTGACATCGAAGCGCTGAAGAAACTCCTGGTTGTTGATAAGGAGATCTGGGCTGAAGAAATCAAGGGCATGGAAGAGCACTTCGCTAAATTCGATCGTCTGCCTGTAGAACTGAAGAAACAGCTTGACGCACTCAAGGATCGTTTTGCCAAAGCTTGAGTTTAGAGTTACTTAGCGTCTATAATGCCTAAATAGGCACAAGATTAAAGAAGAGCCTCGACACTACGGTGTTGAGGCTTTTTAATGACAGGAAAGCTATGGCAAAAGTAAAAGCATTTATTGCAGGTAGACAGTATAGTTTTGAATCAGAGCCGGATGAGGCTTCCATGCTTGCCGTCATTGAGGAGGCGAATCGCAGAATTACTTCGGTAAGAGCGACAGCTTCCGTTTCCGGTGAACGCGAACAAATATTAATCGCTTTTTTAGATGCGCTGGCTGAGCGGATGTATTCTGAAACCGTCCCGGAATCGGACGCGGATCGTGTCTCTCTGGAAGCCAGGCTGGCTTACCTGGAATCGGCTCTGGATTATAGCAGACAGCTTGGCCGTTTAATTCATAAGCATGAAGAGAACAAGCGCAGTAAACGTAGCAGGCGACGTCCCAAGAAGAATAAAACGGATTTTATAAGTCGCCAGATTGAACTGGAAATCTAGTAACAAAGAAAAAGAGGAGCAATGAATCAGAATCATTCGATTAAGTTACCTGAGTTATTAGCACCTGTGGGTAATGTAGAGGCCTTTCAGGCCGTTATTCATGCGGGTGCGGATGCGATTTATTTTGGTTTTTTTTCTTTTAATGCAAGAGGAGAAGCCGCCAATTTGAGCTTGGAGCTTCTCGATGAGATTGTCGCGGAAGCCCATTTAAATCAAGTTAAAACTTACCTTACGCTTAATACACTTTTAGATGACCATGAAATCGAAGAGGCTCTGCAGCTTGCAACTGAAGCTTATGAGGTCGGTGTAGATGCGATTATTCTTCAGGATAAAGGCTTAGCACAACTTATTAAACGATATTTACCTGATTTCAGTTTACATGGCAGCACACAGATGAGTCTTACACATCCGGAAGCACTCTATGAGGCCAAAGCGCTTGGCCTTTCACGTGTGATTTTACCTCGTGAACTCTCCGCCGAGGAATTGGCGGAAATGCAATCGGTCTGTCGAAAACTTGGCCTGGAAAGTGAAATTTTTGTTCATGGTGCGCTGTGTGTGTGCGTTTCCGGACAATGCTCTCTCAGTTATTTTAACGGAGGACGTTCGGCTAATCGCGGAGCCTGTGCTCAGGCCTGTCGAATGCCCTACGAACTGTATTTGGATGGAAAATATTGCAAGGAGGGCGCACTAATCTCGCCGAAAGATCAAGCCCTTATCCATGATTTGAAAAAAATTGCTGCAATAGGCGTTGATTCAATTAAAATTGAGGGCCGCCGCCGATCGGCGCTTTATGCTGCTACGGCGACAGCATCCTACAGAGCCGTCTTGGATCAAATGAGGGGGGAACAAATTTATTCGGACGATAAGCGAGAAAAGAACTTACTCTTGGCCTTTAACC
>CAYFRY010000144.1:0-911 GCA_964345665.1 uncultured Oscillospiraceae bacterium | reverse complement strand
ACCGCGGTGGATCCTTTACCAGAAACTGGTTTGGCGATGAAAGAAATCCTCAATTTCTGAGTGGAAATTGGCCCGGAAGCCATGGGCTTTTTTTGGGCCCTGTTGTAGAGGCCAATGAACGAAGTGGCGATCTTCATATCCGTTTAGAGAGCTACGAGGACGTAACCGATGATTTGATTCCCGGATCCGTAGTTTCAATACGGGATGAACAAGAGGGGCGTGAAATCGCTTCTGCACCTATAGGAAAATGTGCCTATCGCGGAGGTCTTTTGAAGATTAAAGCCTTTCATCCTCGACTTTTGAAGCGCATGCAGCGTGGTGACGCAGCCTATCTGATGCAATCTCAGGCTTTACTTCAAGAAACTCAACGCAGAAAAGGCATCAGAAGGCGCTCAATTAATTTTAAATTGACAGAGCGGGGTGATAAATATGTCCTGACAGCAGAACATTATCCTTTTGCACATTCTGTTTTTATTGACCGAAAACCATCCTACCCGCCTTTGCCCATTGAGAAAATTGAGCGGGCGCTTGCCAAATTGGGTACAACTGCTTTTAGCCCGGGCCAAGTCATCCTTGAGACGGATTTGAACTTGCCTCTGTCCGCTCTCAATGAGGCAAGACGGCAAGTATGCGATCAAATGACGGAGGCAATCCTTCAATCCAAACGTAGAAGGATTGGCCGGATTTCCCTTAAGGATGAAGATTTTTCAGATTTAATTTCTGAGGCCAAACACAAATTAAGCAAGCTTGAACAAAAGTCTAAACTTGAAAAGAAGTACCTGTATTTATACTCCTATACGAAAGAAAAGTATGATGCGGATACTTGGGAGAAGACTTATGACAGGGTGGTTCTTCCTTTAGCGTACGTAATTGAAGATGAAAACTTATTAAGTCTTATCAAAAAGGATGCA
>CAYFRY010000143.1:3458-3824 GCA_964345665.1 uncultured Oscillospiraceae bacterium | reverse complement strand
CACCTGGATGTTGTTCCTGCGGAAGAAAAGGACTGGCTGTCTCCTCCCTTTGTTCTAACGGAACGAGAAGGCTTTCTGTATGGGCGTGGTGTCAATGACGATAAGGGCCCCCTTTTACTTTGCCTCTATGCAGCGGCTTTATTGAAAAAAATCGGCTACTCTTTTATATTTCCTCTACGCATTATTGCAGGTGGGGCGGAAGAGACAACATGGGACTGTGTAAAGCATTATTTTAAGTCTTATAAGCAGCCTCTTGCAGCCTTTAGTCCCGATGGAAACTTTCCTATCATAAATCATGAATTAGGTATTCTGGATATTAGAATAGACTTTCTTGACTTACCCAGTGATAGGCAGATTCTGAAAATC
>CAYFRY010000143.1:3106-3448 GCA_964345665.1 uncultured Oscillospiraceae bacterium | reverse complement strand
CTCCTGAACCTTCGAATCGGGTTTGTTCAGAGCTCCTTATCGATTTTGTCAATCCTGCTGAAAGGAAAAGGACGCAAAAAAAGTTTAAAGGTGTCACAGCGCTGTCCCGTCGGCCTGAGCGCGGTGTAAATTCTGTAGATAAGCTTTTGGCTTGGCTTGAGGCGGAAGGTAGAACGGATTGGATTGCTGAAACGGCTCCGCTGGCTTTTTATCAGCGCTATCTTTATTCTGGAAGCGATCAAGTGTCCCTCGCACTGGCTCCACTTTTTGATGAGCAAATCGCTGAAGTGGATTTGTCGCTTTTTTCTCCAAGCGCGACCGCACTGTTTTTAGAAAGGGATT
>CAYFRY010000143.1:0-3079 GCA_964345665.1 uncultured Oscillospiraceae bacterium | reverse complement strand
GCCTTTATATGTTGCTGCCGACAGTCCTCTAATTAAATCCCTAAGTCTGGCTTATAAGACTGTCATGCATGAGGATATCGACCAACCTGAGGCTAAGGGCGCAGCCTCTTATGCAAGGGCCCTTCACAATGCGGTTAATTTCGGTCCGACCTTCAAAAACGAAAATCCGGGTACCCATATGGCCAATGAACATTTTTCATTGGACTCTGCCAGGAAACTATTGAAAATATATGCCCTGAGCATAGCCGCACTTACGGCCGGTGAAGGAAATCTGGAGTGAAAACGATGCTTATGGGTAAAAAGTATAAGTTTTGCCACAATGCTTCGGCAAAAAGCTCGCATTTTTCATATGTTATCTAAAAAAAATGAATGTTAATATGTTTCAGAAGACTCTGTCAGAGCTTGCGTTTGGCTCTAAATCTATAACAGAGATTAATCGTACGGGAGGAAAATATGGGAAAGTCAAAACTGAACATTCAGGCTAAACTCCAAACTTTTTCAGGTGCTATGATGGTGCCGATTATTCTTTTGGTTTTAGTCGGTTTTTATGTCGGTATTGGTGCCGGTTTAACCAACTACGTGATTCCTGAAGGTAATATTATTTCTACCTTAATCAGTATGTTGGTATCACTCGGCTTCATGTTTATGAACAATCTGCAGCTTTGGTTCGCGGTAGCCATTGCATTCACATTAGCTAAAAAGGAAAAAGGATGGGCCGCATTTGCCGGTGTCAGCATGTATATGTCCTTAATTGCCGGTATTCAAGCCTATGCAGGTGTGATGGGCTTCAATGCGGAAACAACATCAGTCGAAGCACTGGTTGCAACCGGAAACTATACGCATGACGCAGCAATGAATTTTAATGCGCTCTGGGGTAGTTCCCTCGGCTTCTTCGGATACAACATGGGTATTTTCTCGGGAATTATTGCGGGTTTTGTGGCTGCTTGGTTGCATAACCGTTTTGTTGACACGACCTTCCCGGCCATGTTTGCTTTCTTCCAAGGCACAAAGTTTGTCATCATTGTGGTAACGCTGTTCTCAGTTCCTTTAAGCGTTCTTATCTATTATGTGTGGCCCTATATCGGTGGTGCCTTACAGAATTTAACTTCCATTATCAGCTCGACCGGTCTCTTCGGAACCTTCCTATTCGGTACGGCGGATAAGATGCTCTTGCCTTTCGGTATTCACCATCTGATTGCCTTCCCGATAGAGTATTCTGCGGTTGGCGGAACTATGACCATAGACGGTGTTGTTTATGAAGGTGTCCGAAACATCATGAACGGTCAGGCCGCCAGTGCGGATGCGACCGGTTATATTACGCGTAACTTTACTTCCGGCCGTATCCTCTTCCAGTTGGCCGGTCTTCCGGGTGCGGCCTTTGCCTTCTACAAAACCGCTAAACCGGAAAATAAAAAGAAAGTGGCCTCTCTCGTTATCCCTGCCGTTCTGACCTTGGCTCTGGTCGGTGTCTCGGAACCCATTGAGTATACCTTCCTCTTCGTTGCCCCGGCTCTCTACTTCTTGGTCTATGCACCGCTCTGCGGCCTCTGCTATGTCTTGACTGAAGTCTTTGCCATCAGTATTAACGGTCACGCACTCCTCTTTATGATTCCGAACTTGGTTCAACCTCATAAAGTGCATGCCATGCCCTTGCTCTTCCTTTTGCCTTTAACCTTTTTGGTTTATTTCTTGGTCTTCAAATTCCTCATCGAGAAGTTCGACTTAAAAACACCCGGACGCGGTGATGAGGATGAAGTTAAATTGATGTCTAAAAAGGAATACAAGGAGCTAAAGAAGGGAACGGCCATGGGCGATCTTTCCGGCGATTCTGCTGAGGCAGCTGATGATTCCTTGGAAGCTCGCATCATTGAAGCCCTTGGTGGCGCTGAGAACATTGAATCCGTAACCGCTTGTGCAACGCGTCTTCGTGTTCAACTGAAAGACGGCAGTAATGTGGCAAGTGACGGAGAATGGAAGCAGCACCTGGAAGCGATCGGCGTTGTTCGAGCAGATGAGAATAAGACTTTACAAATCATCTACGGTGTACGCGTTGGCGGCATCTTGACCAAGGTTAAAGATATCTTAGGTCACGATTAATATCTTTTACTTGCTTAGGCAAGTCAACTACAAACGCAAGTCAAACGACCCGCTTACCCCGGGTCGTTTTCTTAACTTGCCAGTTTCGAGCATTTTTATGTATCATAAGTTCACTGTCAAAAACGAGGTCAGAAGATGAAAGAACGAATTGCACAAAACGCCGAAAAAATGGCTAAAGCCTATAACTTCAAATTGAGTGAGGTTTTCGATGCACTCAGCGAGACGTATGATCCGAACTTTTTAGACCGGCCTGAATTCGCTGAAGAATTGCAGCGTGAAAGTCTTAATGCGATGGCGAAGTGGTTCGATGAGTCCTTGGAGGATTTTGAAGGAAAAAGTCCTGCCGACTTTATTGATTCGCTTGAAACGGATGAGGCCTTGCTTATCGCTTTTGATCGTATAGCCGTTCTTTGTGATGTGCTCTTACCTGAATATTTTCAGATTCATTTAGGTCGAAGGGCTCAAAGTATACTTCCGCACTTGCGTGAGCGCGCGTTGTGCTTACCATTGGATATTTCAGAAACGGAAGGGGACGCGGCTGAAGAAGAGATGATGATTCAAGTGGCCGCCCTGGAGCTTTTGGGTCAATGGCAGGATAAACCGTTCTTAGACACTTTGCTGGCACAAATTCTCGAATCAAAACTTATGAATGAAAGCTTAGCAACAGCGATAAAACGGTACTTCATTCATTTCGGAGCGGAAGCTTTACCGGCTTTGATAAGCTCTTTAGATTATGAGCTGGACTCGGAACAGCCCAATCCTAATTGTAGCTATTTCTTGATTTTTGTTGCGGAACTTGGACATAGTGCGCCTAGGGATGAGGCTTATCAGGTGCTTAGAAAAGCCTTTAAGCGATTAGAAGATAAAATTATTCCGGTTATTTGTTTAGGTGATTATGGTGATGGAAGGGCAGTGCCTTTGTTGCGCTCTTATCTTGAAAGAAATTTGGCCGACTTGGATCGAGGCATGCAGTCTGAATTAA
>CAYFRY010000142.1:2784-3866 GCA_964345665.1 uncultured Oscillospiraceae bacterium | reverse complement strand
TACTAATTATATTCTCACACAGATGATTCAGAACGGCGTGTCTTTCGACGAGGCCCTGAAAGACGCACAAAGGGAGGGCTATGCCGAGGCTGATCCGACTGCGGACATAGAGGGTCACGACACAGCCAGAAAAATTGCGATTCTTTGTTCTTTGTCCTATGGGTATGCAATTCCGTTTGAAGCGGGATTGGTGGAAGGTATTACGTCGATTACCCCTTCTTGCTTCCGTTTCGCGGAGCAGGCGGGCTATGTGATTAAGTTACTCGCTGTAGCCAGAACAGATGAGCAGGGTCGCATCGGTATGAAAACCGCTATGCATCTGGTACCAAAGGACGACCTTCTCGCTTCTGTCAACGGTGTTATCAACGCTATACAGATAACCGGTTCTGCGGTGGGGGATACGATGTTCTCCGGTCCCGGCGCAGGTTCTATCCCCACGGCTTCCGCAGTAGTCGCGGACGTAATCGATGTGGTGAACCATCCGCATATTTCCGATACGGTTGAGCATTGGGAAGATTGCTCTGAGGATTTGATGATACCCGCCGGTGACTTGCCGGTTATGGCGCTTCTGGTACCGCAAACAACGGAAGCCGGTTCGTCTCAGCTGAAAAAGTTGGATGAATGGGGAGCAAGTTTCATGCCCAAGTTAGGGGCTTACGGTGCTTTTGAGCTAGGTGTCAAGCGCGCGATGACGGAAGATGATTTGGCAGACTTGATGTCCTTTTTATCTCAAAGCGGCAAATGGCAAATGCTTCGAATTTTCCGCAAGGCTGAATGATTTTGCTTCGGTAGCGGTAGGCAGGATTGCCGGGTGCAGTGATGTGGGCCCGGCGTAGGCGGGATTGCTAGGTTGGGTGGTACTGATCCGGGTGAAGATTGGATTACCTGGTGATTTTCTGTCTCTTTCTTATCTGTTGTAGGATTGTTATCTGTTGAAGCTGTTTATGTGTTGTGTTTTATGTACGCAAGGTGTTTTCTTAAACGCTGAACTCGCACGGTCGAAATTTTTGTCCGCGCTGAGGTCCTCCTTCAAACGCTGAACTCGTACCGTCGAAATTTTTGTCCGCGCTGAGGTCCTCCTT
>CAYFRY010000142.1:1364-2774 GCA_964345665.1 uncultured Oscillospiraceae bacterium | reverse complement strand
GTCACTAGGATTGTTGAAAAAATGAAAAAAGGACGGTTTTTTGGAGACTTTAATCTTCGTTTTTCTGGAGATTTAAGTCCAGAATGGCACGAAAGTTGAGCTGTGAGGTGTTTTCCAAGAATCAGATTCAAAAACGGAGGGGTCTCTCAAATGTTGAACTCGTACGGTCGAAAATATTTTCCCGGATGGAAACTTTTTACGTCCGTACGAGGCTAGGCTTCCATACAGAAGGAGCGTCTGTACAAACAAGCTGGGCTATAAGAGGGAGTACCCCGGCCCCTCCAACACATAAAAAAACCGCCAGGCAGAAAGCCGACGGTTTTCAATGGATACAATGACTGCGGATTAGCGGGCATCGTAAGAGTTTTGACGGCGTTGCATCTTGCGAGCACGACGGCAATCAGGACAGCGGACAGGATCGTTTTCGAAGCCTTTTTCTTGATAAAAAGCTTGTTCACCTTCGGTGAAGACGAACTCTGCCTTGCAATCCTTGCAAACAAGGGTTTTGTCTGGCATGTCTCAATTCCTCCTGGTAGATTCGGATGGAAGGTTTAAGGGTTTTGGCGAATCTGGAGGACTCGGGGAACCATTCAAAGCTTAATCCGTGGCGCAAGCATAACATACAAAAATGTACAAAACAACCAAATCTGTAGAAAATCGGGAGAAAGTGTGTCGAAATTTTATCTTAATCCTAGATTATCTCGGACAGTGCTATAATTGGAAAATATTCGGAAGGAATAAAGGAAAACAGAGGAAGGAGCAAGCATGAGTTTTTATTTTGCGCTTCAATCTTTAAAGTTTTATAAACTCAAACAAGTCAAAGTGGTTCAGGGCTTGTTTTTGCTGACCTTTTTGCTGAATGTTTGGTTAACTGTCTTCCCCCCGGGCGATTCTAATATTTTCCCGATTTTAGAAAAAATGTATGAAGGCTTGATGAATAATAATCCCGTAGAATCCATAGCGGCTTTAAGATTGTTTAATCACTCCCATCTTTTGTTTTTCAGTACTCAATTTGTACTTTTATTGTTTAATTTTTTAGCGAGCTATCTCTATGCCAATGCGTATATTGCCGAACGAAGAGATCGTACGGCGCTGGACGGCATAACGAGCCTCTTGAAGTCTATGCATAAACTTCTTTTCATGGGCCTCTTGTTTTTGTTTCCGATTTTCATGAGCTCTTTGCTGATGTTTATCCCTCTGATTTTTTTGGCGCTGAGTTTCTTCTTTGCCCCTGTTTTTGCTTCGATGGACAAACAAAGCAGCTGGAATGCTCTTGAAGCTTCGGCCCGTTTGACTAAAGGCTATCGGATTGTTATGGGTTCAAGTTTTATATTACAGCTTTTTCTCGTCAACCTCCCGGTTAACCTGATCTTGAGCCTCCTTGATGCGGAGAGCACGGTCGCCCTAGTG
>CAYFRY010000142.1:308-1354 GCA_964345665.1 uncultured Oscillospiraceae bacterium | reverse complement strand
GTGATTTCGGCTTTTGCCAATACCTTATTTATATTAATGAGGGGTCGGCTGATCGGCATGTTTTATCAGTTTTTTCGTGTACAATTGATGGGTAAAAAAATGCAAGACATTATTCACTTGGATCTGGCAGAACTTCTTAAAAAGTTGGATGATCCAAAGTCAGAAGAAGATAAGAAATAGTTTTGAGGTACAAATATGAGCGGATTTAGAAATGAATTATTACATCTGATAGAAGCCAAGGCGAATTTATCGCCGGAAGTTATTGCAACTATGCTCGGAGTGGACAGCGAGGCCGTTAAGGCGGAACTGAAGGCTCTGGAGGATGAAAAAATCATCATGGGCTATGGTGCCTTAATTGATTGGCAAAAAGCGGACAACGAACGTGTAACGGCTTTGATTGAAGTCAGTATTACGCCTCAGCGTGGCCAAGGTTTTGATCAAATTGCCAAGCGTATTTATAGTTTCGATCAAGTCACGTCTTGTTATTTGATGTCGGGCGGTTACGATTTGATGGTTATCATCGAGGATAAGTCTTTGATGGCGGTTGCTAATTTTGTGGCTGAAAAAATTGCTCCGCTTGATTCGGTTGTTTCAACCCGTACGCACTTTATTTTGCGTAAATACAAGATGAATGGTCATCAGTTAATGGCTACCCCCGAGGATAAGAGGGAAGCGGTTGTTCTATGAGTGATACTTCAACTCGTTACTTGTCTGACCGAGTGAAGAATCTCAAGCCCTCGGGCATCAGACGCTTTTTTGATATGGCGAATGAGCTGAAAGGACAAGTCCTTTCGCTTTCTATAGGCGAGCCGGATTTTGTAACCCCTTGGTCTATTCGTGAGGCGGGTATTTATTCTCTTGAACAAGGCCACACGCACTACACAGCTAATCAGGGTATCGCTGAACTGCGTTCGGCTATTGCCGCTTACCTGCATGGGCGTTTTAAGCATGACTATGATCCTCTGACGGAAGTTGTGGTTACGGTGGGCGGTTCCGAAGCGATTGATGCGACTATCCGAGCCTGTGTCAATCCGGGTGACGAAGTG
>CAYFRY010000142.1:0-298 GCA_964345665.1 uncultured Oscillospiraceae bacterium | reverse complement strand
CCGTACGCCGGCTCTTTTTTGCGCTCCGCGCCTTAAGCTGACGCCGGAGCTGCTTGAAACGGTCATCGGACCTAAGACGAAGATGCTTATCATGGCCTATCCCAATAACCCGACGGGTGCGGTCATGGATAAAGAGGATTTGGATCGCATTTTGCCGCTTCTTAAAGCCTACCCCGATGTGGTCATCCTGAGCGATGAAATCTATGCCGAATTGACCTATGAGCCTGCACAGTTCTACTCTTTGGCGAACTATCCCGAACTGCGTGAACGCACGGTTGTGGTCAGCGGTTTTTCTAAG
>CAYFRY010000141.1:0-4037 GCA_964345665.1 uncultured Oscillospiraceae bacterium | reverse complement strand
GCGAAAAATTCCTTAAAGCCCTTATTCCAACTGAAAGCCTCATGTAAACGCCGGGCATTGGCACGAATACCCTTCTCATCATAGACATGTAAGGGAGTAGGAAATTGGGCGGCAATAGCCTCACCTTGTGATTTATTGATAAAAGCCTTTTTCATATCTGAATTTCCTCCGGAGCAAATATTTTTTCATCTTATCATAAAGGCTGGTACTTGAGCAGATTTTCCTTATAAAACACCGGTCGGATCATCGGCCAAAAGAACATCCGCCCAGTATTGCTCGTCAATCTCAAAATATTGGTAAAATCGTGACTGTTCATGTGATTCAGGATTGTATCGGTAATTGCCATAGAGTTCACTTAGGACCTCATGCGCTTTTCCGGGACAGGAAAAAGCCTTGGAGCCGAGAGGAATAGCAGAAGCAGGAAAAACATGCGGATAAAGCCCGTAAGTAACTGCGCTTCCGCCCGCATGCGGCAGTTAAAGGGCGAACCCCTTGGGTTCTTCCTCTTTACGGCCACGCATCAATTTTTCTCTACGTCGAAAGGCCCATTTTTTAGGAAAGAAGGATTTAAAAAATACCTCCGGGCCGGATTTAGGCAGTGCATCCTCCGAAGGAGGGGTCAGCTGTTCCAAGTCACTGACGCTTTCAACCGTTGTCGATTTTAAGCGCAGCGCGGCCGTCCAAGCCAAGATACGTTTTAAGCGTGCTTCTTGTTTTTTATCACTTTTAGCCACATATTCCATAGGTAATAAATCAATAGCTAAAGGATTATGACCACGGCAAAGAGGATTCATATTCTCTCTTTGTATCTTGCTCCCCTTTAAACATAATCGGGCATGACAGCGTATGCTTCCTTCTTTGCCACCCGGTTCTTCCAGATATAAACGTTCATTTAAGCGTGAACTTGCCAGTAAACCCAAAAGCTTGCGATAATCATTGCGCGGCAGGATGACTTCCAAATGGTCACAGCCTCTCCAAAGTCTGCGTTGGCTGACTGCTGCCGCCAAGGCCTCGAAATAAAGGGCGTAACTGATCTGCTCGCGACTACAAATCCGATCAAGCTCAGAAAGCGCAGCCAAAAGCAAGGCTTCTGCCTGCCTGAAACGTTTATCGTCAAAGCTTAATTCAAAACCGGTGCTCGAGTTCATCTTTATCCACTTCTACATTAAAACTTTCGATTAAATCTGCCGGTACCTCAAAGGCATAGACCGACCAATCCGCCTTCTCGTCTTCATGCGGTGCTCTGTCAACCTTTTTCAACTCATCCGCCGCTAAGCGAAAAAGTCTATAATCCTCCGTCCGATGAGGGAAAATCTGGTAGTATTTTATTCTATCGGACAGGCCTTGCTCTAAAAACATCAGTGAAGATCTTTTTTCTAAAAGTCGATTCCAAGCGGCTTCGTCGAGCGCTTCCCCTTCCCTTTGTGCCTGCTTCAACATTGCACGGATTTTATCCTGAATTTGGCAGTAGCCTCTCTCCTGAAGACCGGACAAAAAAGCCGGTGGGGCAATCAAAAAAAGATTTATAAAAATGCCCTGATGCATTGCATATTCTGCGCTGTTCTCATTTTCCATCACTGAGCCGTTTAATAGTAAACGTGTCTGCGGATAGGGGTATTCAGCCTCTGAATAGGCATCGGCCATGTAATAGTAACGTTTATCGATGAGCGGTTCCATATTCGTTCTTAGATTGAGATAATCGCTAGGCATAAAACCTAAACCATAAGCGGCTCCCGCCTCGCTTGATGAAAGCTCGACTAAATAGGCCGTCATAGCCAGGGCATCTGCTAAACCCAGCACTTCCGAATAGGCGGCCTGTCTTAATTGAGCCACTGCAGAAGGCATTTTGACAGCTCTTTTAAAGCGCAAAAACTCACCTCCGTCTTAGACCAGGGCCAGTGCCGCCTGCTGACCCGCTACGGCACCCGACGCAAAAGCCCAATGTAAATTGAAACCGCCGCTTGGGCCATGCACATCGAGAACCTCACCTGCAGCATAGAGGCCGGGCACGCGAAGGGACTCCAGTGTATAAGCATTAAAATCTCCGGTAGCCAGACCTCCCGTGCTGATTTGTGCGAAGGCGAAACCTTTGGTGCCGTTAACTTCAATTAACCAGGACTTGGCATTTTTAACCAGACGTTTAATTTCTGCTTCCGTCAAATCTCCTAGCTTTTGTTCATCAACGGAAGACACTGCTTTGCGAGAGTGATAACCAAGCGCTTTTCTTGAACGTAAATACAGTTGTTCGTAGAGGATGACAGAGATTTTTTCCGGCAAAAACCCGACTCCCCAATACAAGGCAGGGGTCAAAGCTTCGTGTCTGAGAAGATTATTAACCAGTTCAACGGCTTGCTCTTCACTCCTATCAGGTAAAAAGTCTATGCCGATGTATAGTTTGCTTTGTTCTTCCAGTGCCTTTTCAACCCACTCGGAAAGATTGAGAATACATATGCCCGAAAGCCCATAATCCGTAAAAAGCAGTTCACCGTATTCTTTAGGGCAAGCACCCGACTCAAGTTTTAATTGCAGACCGACTCTGCAACGAATACCGGAAAGGCGTTTGGGCAAATGCGGACAGGTCAACTGCACCAGTGCCGGTCTTGGTTTGATTAAACGATGTCCTAAATCCTCATACAGACGGTAGGCGGACCCGTCGGTCCCCAAGGCAGGAGCGGCCATACCTCCCGCACATAAAATAAGCTTGCGAGCCACGAAGCGTTCTCCATCACTACAGGTAATCAGAAAGCTTTCCTTGTACTTGGCTTCAGAAGCTTTTAATTTCAAGGCCGGTCGGTATTGAATATGTTCCACCTTTTTTCCTGTTTTCAGATTGCAAGTACTCTGAAGTAAGCTTGCCGTCAAAATGTTAAGTACGGAACGTGCTTGTAGACTGTAAGGATAATAACGGTCTTCTTCCTGTCGGGTCGCCAGGCCCAGATCTTTCCAAAAAGAAAGCATTTCCTGTACCGTCCAAAGGCTCAAAACAGGTTCGGTAAATCGCGGCTCGGAACCTCTGAAATAGGCGGGACTTAACTTGGCATTACTCAGATTACAGCGACCGTTCCCACTGGCCAATATTTTTTTCCCGGGAGCATCCAAACGTTCCAAAACCAAGCAACGTGCCCCTCGTTTGGATGCAGCCAAAGCGGCCGATAAACCGGAGGCACCGCCACCGATGACAATCACATCATAATACGAATCTCGTCCGACTTCGATTTCTTCATACTGTACCTTGTTTTTCAAGCTTCCGTCATCCTTTTCTCCAGCGCCAGAAGGCGGGTGAATTTACTCAAGCTGAGTTTTTTCAGGCCGAATCTTTCTTCAACCCGTTCACAAAAAGCTTGAAGTGCAGATTCTTCACCTGTTAATAATTCCAATTCCAGTTCCGCCAAAGACTCTTCTCCACCCGCAGCACGCAGGTATCCTCGGTCAATAGCCAATTCAATGATGGACCCTTGATAGTTTAAAAGCCTGCGATGACGCACAAACTCCGCTTGATATCGCGGGCAGAGCGTGTCGTCAAGAGCCGCTTCTCGGAGCATTTCAGGAACCGCAATCCGAGCCTCTTGACTTGCTGAAAAAATTTCTCGCCAGTTCTCCGTTTCATCGTCTTTCAAGGCCACATTAAATTCGCCACGCGCAGTGAGAGCACTTTCTTCTGAAGGGCTCTCACCAAGAGGCCATTTCATCGTCAAAACCGTTTGCTTCCCTTCACGCCTCAATCTCAGACTGGACATCTGTCCGGCCACCTTGGCATCCGGTGTATCCCAATAAACGGCACTGAACGGCTCCTTCGAGAAAGAAGATTCGGCGTAGTTTGACCAAAAATCGGAATGCATCACCTTCAAAAAAAGCTGCTCATCGGCCAAGGAATATTTCGCTTCAATTTCCATATAATCTCCTAATAGCGCAGTCGTTTAACTTCGTTACGCGTTAAATACAGCACCGCAGCCTCTTTATCCACTTAGCCATTAATCGGGTTGTCTGCCACCGAGAAGACACGGATTTCATTGAGACCCATCGCTGAGTAAACATGG
>CAYFRY010000140.1:0-4046 GCA_964345665.1 uncultured Oscillospiraceae bacterium | reverse complement strand
CCGAATTCTGTCTGAGAATGAATAACGTCGAGTTCCAATTTTTAGATTCGCCTTCCGAGTATAGGGCTATAGTTCAGCGCCACACGTTTCGCACTGACAAAAGGCAAGCTCGGCACACGAATCACACCATGTTCATCCGCAGGACTCGCAGGATCCGTAGTGGTAAAAACATAAACTTTATGCCCTAGCTTGGTCAATTCATTTTTAAGCAAAAGACAGGAGGTTGAAACACCTCCGATTTGAGGAATATAGGCATCCGTAAAAATACCGATTCGCATAAAAACCTCCCGGCAGCCAGTTTTTATCTGCTTTTAGCAGTATATCATGAGAAAAGTATCACTTTTTGTGTCTTGCCACGAAAAAACACAAGGAATAAAATAGCCTAATGATTGCTTGAAATGATAATTGGCTTGATGATTTGACTTTGATCGCTAACACTTTAAACAATCCCTTATCCCTTCCCGCATCTGCCCGAAGGCAGAATAAAGCCACATATATGGAGGTTTTTTATGTCAGCTAAGCGCGTTATTCCTTGTTTGGATATTAAGAATGGTCGTGTCGTTAAAGGAATCAATTTTGTTGATTTAATCGATGCGGGTGACCCCGTTGAGGCCGCCAAGCGTTACAACGACGCAGGTGCAGATGAGCTGGTTTTTTTGGACATCTCCGCTACGCTGGAAGGACGAGGGACTACTGTAGAAATGGTCAAAAAAGTAGCCTCCCAAGTGACTATTCCGTTTACTGTAGGGGGTGGTATTCGCAGTCTTGAAGATATCCGGCACTTGTTTGAGGCCGGCGCTGACAAAGTCTCCCTAAACTCCGCTGCCATTTCAAACCCTTCTTTGCTTCGTGAAGCGGCTACCGAGTTCGGTAGCCAACGCATTGTCTGCGCTATTGACGTGCGGTTGGTCACTGCTGAAAACGGCGAGGATTCTTATTATGAAGTCCTTGCTTCAGGTGGAACCAAGGCCAGCGGCAAGCGTGTTTTGGACTGGGCCAAAGAAGTCGAAGCTTTGGGCGCCGGAGAAATCTTACTGACCTCTATGGACAAAGACGGTATGAAAAACGGCTATGATAACAAGCTTAATCGCATGGTCTCCGATGCGGTCTCTATCCCCGTCACCGCTTCCGGCGGAGCCGGTCAACTTTCCGACTTCTACGACGCCATTGTTGAAGGCGGTTGTGAGGCTGTTCTTGCGGCTTCTCTCTTCCACTTCGGCATCGTGCGGATTCCGGAACTCAAGGAATACCTTTCTATGCGGGGTGTGCCGGTAATAAAATAGTTAGGGTGTTTCAGACATCGTCTATTTCAAGAAATTAGATTTCGGACCGGTGCTCAATCGATGTTTTGGGTCGGATGTCGAATGGAGAAAGGAACTCCAGGATTTAGTGTGTTCATGCTCATAGGTGTTGGCTAATGGTGCTAGCATCGTTGTGCGAGGGTGGTCGTGCCCCGAGCGGCGCTCCCGTCGGTGAGCTTGTCTCTTCAGTGTTGGGTAGCTTCGCGCTGAGCTTGGCTCTTACGGTAAGCGATACCTCTTCGGTTCGGGACAGCTTCACGGTGAGCTTGGCTCTTCGTACAGTCGAAAAAACGTTCCATTCTGGCAAAAATTTTCGACTGTAGGAGTGCGAACCCCATTAGCTGTTAGTCTCGCTTCCTGTAAGCACTGCTTTTTATGGGTTTTGATGAGTTATCGGGACCTTTGAGGGGATTTTAAGGCAAATTCAAAAGCATTAAAGCAGACAAATCAACTTTCTAACCACGCCCACTTGTACGCTCGTAAAAAATAACCACAAGGGAGCGTTTTTTCGAGCGTACATAGATTAACCTCACCTCTAATAGCTATCCAAGCTAATCAAAGAAAGCTTTTAGGCAAAAAAGGGATTTTTCTCACATCTTTTTTTAATGCTCATCACTTAGTATTGTTCTATGGAAAAAGAATGCTATTTAAGTCATTGGTCAGCAATAAAAATGTATGGCTCCCGGTATATCCATCAGATCTTCAAAAGTGAGTTGAGGGATAATACGGAAGAACACTACACGGTGTTTTCAAGAAAGGATCTTTTTTTCAGGAAGGGCTGCACTATACATTTATGCTCTTTACCGCTTCCCGAGAGTCACAAGCAAGAGTTAAGAGGAAAAAGCGTTGTCTCCCCTGAATTGGCTTTTGTTCAAGTCGCCTCTTCTCTGGATATACATAGACTGATTTTACTTGCACTACTACTTTGTGCTAAGCCGGATGGTGCTCTGCTTAAACCGATCACATCGAAATCTAAAATGATTAGGAAAATTAAAAACTTAGAACATTTCTATGGAAAAAAGAAAGCCCTTCGTGCCCTTCAGTATGTCGAGAACTCATGTCGTTCGCCTATGGAGGCCATTCTCTTTATGCTTTTAAGACTGCCCTACAATTTGGGTGGTTACGGTTTAAGCGGTGCAATCTTTGATTACGAAGTTCCGCTAGGTCTCGAAAATGCCAAAACCTTCCGACAATGGCGTGTTTTTGCCGACCTTTTCTATAAAAAGGCACGCTTGTTTATAGAATATGACAGCAAAGAATTTCACAGCAATCAAGCGGATTTACAAAGAGATATCGAACGGACAGCTGCTATTCTGCGGGAAAATTACCGGGTCATTCATGTAAGAACCAATCAGGTTTTCGACATGTATAAATTCGAAACCGTAGCTCAAAATATTGCTCGAATAATTGGTAAAAGAATTCGAATAGGAAACCGGGATGAGTTTATAAAGATGCAGCTTAAGTTACGAACGCTTCTACCTCGATTCGATGATTTTCCTAAGCCTGAGAAAAAGTGGTATGCATAGACCGCTGTTCCGCTTTCAGACACGAGCTTAAGCTTTGCCTGGTATACGTCTGATAACTGAATTATGTCTGCGTACACTGCATAGACTATATGTCTGACGCTTAAATTATGTATATGCACAATGCACTGACTATGCCGGCATGCATACGATTCCTAATTAATACTCTTATGCGAATCTAATGAAAGTCCTTCATCTATCGTGTAAAGGAATTTTGGACCCTCAAGTCCTACTATGTCCATGCTCATAGGTGTTGGCTAATGGGTGCTAGCATCGTTGTGCGAGGGTGGTCGTGCCCCGTGCGGGGCTGCTTCGCGCTGAGCTCGGCTCTTCGTACAGTCGAAAAAACGTTCCATTCCGGCAAAAATTTTCGACTGTAGGAATGCGAACCCCATTAGCAGTTAGTCTTGCTTCCAGTAATCACTACTTTTTATGGATTTTGATGAGTTATCGGGACCTTCGAGGGGATTTTAAGGCAATTTCAAAAGCATTAAAGCAGACAGATCAACTTTCTAACCACGCCCACTCGTACGCTCGTAAAAAATAACCACAAGGGAGCGTTTTTTCGAGCGTACGAAGCCATCACCTCAACAAAGCTTAAACCGAAAGGCTATCACCTCAACTAAATCGAAACCTACAGAAAAGCACCTCCACAAAAGCCAAATCGAAAGCTGAGAACTAAATATCAGCCAAGCGCCAAGAAGTCGGCCATGATATTGACAATACGTGTAGCCTCCTCCATTTTTTCCATTTCACTGAAAATACGCAGCACAGGCTCCGTACCGGAAAAGCGGCAGATAACCCAACCTCCATTTTTGAAATAGACTTTACAGCCATCCATGTAGCTGACACGCTCAATCTCCACTCCGAAATCAGGAAGTCGCTTTTCGACCATAAGAATTTCATTTATTTCTTCTTTCCGCTGTTGCGTAAAACGATAGTCCGCCTCAGCCATTTCTAAGTTGCCGAACTCAGACTGAATATGGGACCAAATCTCGGAAAGAGCCAAGCCTGTCGTAGCCAGCATTTCAATCAAAAGGCTGGCAGCGTAAATACCGTCTTTACCGGCAATATGACCTTTCACCGTCAAACCGCCAGAACTCTCGCCACCGATGATGGCATCCACTTCCTCCATACCTGAGGAGATATACTTGAAGCCCACCGGCACCTCAAGACAGACCTGTCCGAAGGCTTCCGCAATCTTATCCAGCATATGTGTAGT
>CAYFRY010000139.1:0-4112 GCA_964345665.1 uncultured Oscillospiraceae bacterium | reverse complement strand
CACCGACCAGGAAAAAGAAAAGGAAAAAACGCTTCTTTTTATCCTTGTAGTCCGCGATAGTGCCGAGAATGGGACTGAGGAGAGCGACCAGAATAGAGGCGAGGGAATTAAAATAGCCCATGGTCATGGTATCGCCCTTCATCATACCGAAGAAAATCGGGAAGAGCGCTGTCGTGATGGCCATGGAGTAGGCGGAGTTACCGCAGTCGTAGAGTATCCAGGACCACTCCAGGCGTTTTCTCTGTTTGAGCGGCAGATTACTCAAGTTCTGTTCTTTTGTCTGTACCTGTGTCGCATTTTCCATAGTTTTCCTCCAAGTATTTCTTTAGAAAACCTTACCATTTTTCAGGGCAAATGAAAACATAAAGGATAGTTGCAGGGAGTGACGGAAGGCAAAGGATTTAGGACACGGCGAGGGAAGGGTAAGGTCAGGCGAGTTAGGACACGAGGAGATTTTGTCCCTTTTAGGACAAGCAAACGTTTACGTCCTGGTGTTCACGAGCCGGGCGTGACTTTGACCGGGAAAAGGAGGCAGCTTTCCGGAAAAATGGTCAATTGTGATGACTTGTCCTAAGCTTTTTGAGCCGGATGCCCCGCTGCTTAAAAAACCTTTAATTTTTCTTAGGACAAGTGTCGCTGTTTGGACAAAAAGGACAAAAGAGTGTCACGTCCTGAATATTATTTCTCGGCAATACTGAAACGTTACGTAAAGGACAATTTTGTAGGATTTTTTTGACCGGAAAAGCGCTCAAAGTCTTATGACGAAGTTTCTTTTCAGCGTAAGCGAGTGATTGTGCTTAAGAAAATTGCCTCTGCCTTCTGTGGCGAGTATGATGATATTCAGATGGGAAAAGAGGGTAAAATTATGGCAAAAATATTCCAAAACGTAAGCGAGTTGGTGGGAAGAACGCCGCTTTTAGCGCTGAGTGAGCGTCTAAGTCAAAAATTTAATTTGAAAGGACGTCTTGTGCTTAAACTGGAGTACTTTAACCCTGCGGGCAGTGTCAAAGACCGTATAGCCAAGACCATGATCGAGGTGGCGGAGGCATCGGGCGTTTTACACGAGGGGGTTGAAATCATCGAGCCGACCAGCGGGAACACAGGGATCGGTTTAGCCGCCATTGCCGCTTCCAAGGGCTACAAGGCGACGTTTGTGATGCCTGAAAACATGAGCCTTGAAAGAAGAAAACTTCTTCAAATCTATGGCGCTTCGATTGTGCTTACGCCGGCTGAGGAAGGTATGGCAGGGGCGATCAAAAAGGCGGAAGAATTGGCATCAAACTTAGGAGCAGCAGCTTTTGTGCCCGGACAATTTGAAAATCCGGCTAATCCGCAGGCCCATGAAGAAACAACGGGTCCTGAAATATGGTCTGACACGGAAGGTCTGGTCGATGTCTTTGTCTCAAGCGTCGGTACGGGGGGAACGCTCAGCGGGACCGGACGCTATCTGAAAACAATGAAGCCCTCCCTGCGCGTGGTGGCGGTGGAACCCGCCGGCTCAGCGGTTTTGTCCGGAGGGGAGAAGGGTCCGCACGGTATTCAGGGCATCGGCGCCGGTTTTATTCCGGATACTTTGGATACTACGGTATATGACGAAGTGGTTCAGGTAACGGATGAAGAAGCGGTGGCTGCAGCTAAGCTTTTGGCACAGTCGGAAGGCCTCTTGGTCGGTCTTTCTTCGGGGGCTGCGTTTTGGGCGGCTCTGAAGTTGGCTAAACGTGATGACTGTGAAGCTAAAAGTATAGTTGTACTTTTGCCGGATACAGGAGAACGTTATCTTTCGACGTCTTTATTCGAAGGACTTTAGTTTTTCTGTCCTTATTTTAAAAGTGCTTTTGTTTTACTGAAAGGCTGTCCTTTCTTCTTTGAAAAAGGCTATAATCTAGCGCATGAAAGATGTGCAATTACTTCAAGGTTCGCCTGCGAAAGCACTCGGAAAATTGGCCTTACCCATCATGGGGACGTCCTTTGTCCAGATGGCTTACAATATTACGGATATGTTTTGGATAGGCTGGCTTGGTGCCTCTGCTGTGGCAGCGGTAGGCTCTGCTGGTATGTTTTTATGGTTTTCAGATGGTTTTTCTTTAGTGCCGCGCATGGGTGGACAGGTGCTTTGCGGACAGGCGCTGGGAGAAGGCGATTGGGATAAAGCTCGACGCTCCGTGCGTGCGGCAGTACAAATCGGTATTCTCTTAGGCCTTTTGTTTTCTTTGGCTTCTGTTTTTTTACGTGCTCCGATGATTTCGGTTTTCGGTCTGAATGAGGCACAAACCATCGCAGATGCGGAGCTATACCTGGCTATGGTCTCCTTCGGCTTTATTCCGTCTTTTTTGGCACGTATTCTGACCGGTATTTTGACCGCCAGCGGGAACAGTCATACCCCTTTCCGCGTTACCGTGGTGGGTCTGATTCTGAACATGATTCTGGACCCGCTCATGATTTTTGTCTTCGACTGGGGTGTGGCCGGAGCGGCGATAGCGACGGCCATGTCGCAGCTTGTTGTTTGCCTGCTCTTTTTTGTCGCTATTCGAAAAAATGAGCTTTTTATTCGCTTGCGACTATTTGAACCTGTTCCGAGTGAGGATTATCGGAAAATTATGGGCATAGGCCTTCCTTCAGGTTTGCAGACTTTATTTTATTCTTCGGTTTCTATGTTGCTTTCGCGCTTGGTGGCCGGTTTTGGGGATGCCGCCGTGGCGGTACAACGTGTGGGAGGCCAAATTGAGTCTTTGGCTTGGATGACGGCGGACGGCATGTCGGCTTCCGTAAATGCCTTTACGGCCCAGAATTACGGGGCACGCAATGTTTCAAGGCTCCGTCAGGGTTACCGTGTAGCTCTCCTCTTTTCAAGTATCAGCGGTGCGGTTTCCATGCTCCTGCTTTTTCTTTGGCCCGGTGAAATCATGGGTCTGTTTTTTCATGAGTCGGAAGTCGTGCGGATCGGCGCGGGCTATCTTTGGGTAGTGGCCTTTTCGCAGATTTTTATGTCCATTGAAATCACAACGGCCGGCGCCTTTTCCGGTTATGGTCAAACTTTGATTCCTTCGACTTTAATCAGTGTTTTTACAATTGTCCGGTTACCTTTGGCTTTTCTTTTGTCACAGACCGCGCTTGGTCTGGAGGGTATTTGGTGGGCCGTCAGTGCGTCCAGTATTGCCAAGGGTTGTATTCTCTATATCTGGTTTTTGTTTTTTGAAAAAAGGCGCCTTGGCGCCCTGCCCGGGAGGCTTTCATGATGGGAAATAATATACAAGAGAATGGGATGGATTCGAATCTTTCTTCCGTTTCAGGCGAACTTGCGTGTAGGATGCAGTTACCCGAAAAGCTGGTTTCTGCAACCGTTTCGCTTTTGGATGAGGGGAATACGGTGCCTTTTATTGCGCGCTATCGCAAAGAGCTGACCGGGGGTATGGACGATCAGGTTCTACGCGAGTTGGCGGAAAACTTGGCGAAGTTGAGGGCTCTGGCTGAGCGTCGCGCGGAGGTCTTGCGTTTAATCGGGGAGCAGGGTCTGCTGACACCGGAACTGGAGTCCAACATTAGGGCAGCGGGAAGTCTGTCGCGTCTGGAAGATTTATATCGGCCGTACAGACCGAAGCGACGCACGCGCGCCGGCATTGCACGTGAACGAGGACTGGAGCCTCTGGCGGAGGCTTTACGCGCAGAGGATGTGTCTCGCGTGTCGGTTTTGGAATTGGCGACAGACTTGGTTTCTTCGTCTGCGGTTTTTTCTGATTCGGAGGATGTGGCTTCTGAGGCTGCCCCTGTTTTGGATGTGGATGCGGCATTGGCGGGGGCAATGGATATTATCGCTGAGGATTTGGCCGACGATGCGGCGCTGCGGGCGCGTCTGCGCACGCTGATGTGGCGCGAGGGGCTTTTGGAATCGAAGCAAAAGCAGGAGGGCGACTCGGTTTATCGCCTCTACTATGATTACAGTGAGGCCCTGAATCGAGTTAAAGGGCACAGGATACTTGCCCTGAATCGAGGAGAAAAAGAGGGCAGGCTTCAAGTGAAAATCTCGTTGGACGCTCAAGCGGCGCAGGAGCTGGTATTGGCGTCCTTTCCGCAGGGGCGTAGAGATAAACAGGATTGGTATTCGGCCATTGCGA
>CAYFRY010000138.1:0-4120 GCA_964345665.1 uncultured Oscillospiraceae bacterium | reverse complement strand
GTTATCGTCAAATATTAAGTGGTATAAAAGTAAGGGGACGTGCCGTCGGCCTGAATGAACCGGACATTGCTTTTATTCCTGTGGATCAGCGTCTGCAGGCTAAGGCATTGAGTGGTGCTCTTATCTTCTGTGAAAACTTTAAACCACATTATTTGGTTCCTATGCACCTTAATGGAGGTTTGGATTTACCGGGAAATTTGCGTCGGTATATAGATAATCAAGCGTGTACAAGGCTTGAAGGGATAGAAGTTTTAGAGTTTTTAAGAAATGGCGAACGATTTTCCTTGACGTTTTGAGCCTAAGGTGCTATTCTGCTTCGGTGACCGCATGACTCGGGCTTTTTTTAATACCTGAAAAGGTAGCCTGGGAGTTCAGCGAGACTTATTTGGAGGTATCACATGTACGCAATTATTAAAACGGGCGGCAAGCAATATAAAGTTGCCGTAGGTGACGAAATTTTTGTCGAGAAACTTGAAGGTGAGGCAGGCAGTGAGGTTCAATTCACGGATGTACTCGCAGTTTTCGATGAAAAGGGGGCTAAGTTCGGTGACGCAATTAAGGGTGTCAACGTAATGGGCGAGATTGTTAAGCAAGGCAGACAAAAGAAAATTATTGTCTTTAAGATGAAAGCCAAGAAGGGCTATCGCCGAAAACAAGGTCATCGCCAACCCTATACACGCGTAAGCATCAAAGCGATCGGCTAAGGAAGAGAAATGATTAGCTTTTCAACAAGCAGAGATGAAGCAGGGCTGATTACACACTTATGGGCTAAAGGCCATGCAGACTATGATAAGCAAGGCAGAGATATTATTTGTGCTGCGGTTACGGCCATCTGTGCAACAACGATTAGCGGATTGACCGATATTTTAGACATTCACCTTTCTTATACACTGGAAGAGGGCGACATTGAGCTTGATCTTAGTGAAGTGGAATATATGGGTGAAGATGTACAGCTTTTGTTGGAAACCGCTCTGTTGGGAGTTAAGCAACTTGCTACGAGTGAAGATTACGAAGACTATCTAGAAGTATTAGACGAATAATTAGATTTATCCAAGGAGGATATGCCCTATGATTAATGTAAACCTTCAGTTACTGGCCTCGAAAAAGGGTGTGGGTAGTACCAAGAACGGCCGCGAATCCGAGTCCAAGCGTTTGGGCGCTAAAAAAGGTGACGGCCAAGCGGTATTGGCGGGTAATATTTTAGTAAGACAACGCGGAACGAAAGTCCATCCCGGCAATAATGTCGGTAAAGGCAGCGATGACACGCTTTTTGCTCTGATTGACGGCGCTGTGAAATATGAGCGCTATGGCAAGAGCCGTAAGAAAGTTTCCGTCTATCCACACGCTTAATCGGCGTCAATAAAAAAACAGGGAGGGGTTTGGTGTCCTTGGACGCTGAACTCCTTTTGTTATCGAGGAGATTTTATGTTTATCGATCAAGCCAAAATATTTGTGGCCTCCGGTAAAGGCGGAAACGGATCCGCCTCTTTTCGTCGTGAAAAGTATGTACCTAACGGTGGCCCGGATGGTGGTGACGGGGGAAGGGGCGGCGATGTCGTACTTGAGGCGGACATCAATTTGAGTACCTTACAAGACTTCCGATATAAACGAAAATATAAAGCCGAAGACGGTGAAAACGGTGGTAAGCGTAAATGTTTCGGTAAAGACGGACAAGATCTTATCATTCGTTTGCCGGTCGGCTCTTACGTAAAAAATGCAGAAACAGGTGAAATCCTGGCAGATTTAACGGAAGACAAGCAACGTGTTATTGTTGCCAAAGGTGGTAAAGGCGGTTTCGGAAACACTCATTTCGCTAATTCTGTTAGGCAGGCTCCCGCTTTTGCCAAGGCGGGTCAACCCAACGAGGAATTGGCATTACTTATTGAACTGAAACTATTGGCTGATGTGGGCCTATTGGGAATGCCGAATGTCGGGAAATCAACCTTTCTTTCTGTCGTTTCCAATGCGCGACCCAAAATTGCAGACTATCCTTTTACTACTTTAGAGCCCAATTTGGGTATTGTGGATGTCTCCGGTTACAGCTTTGTCATGGCAGATATTCCCGGTTTGATTGAAGGTGCCAGTGAAGGTCAAGGTTTGGGCTATGACTTTTTAAGACATGTAGAGCGTACGCGCTTACTCATTCATTTTGTGGACTTGTCGGGGATGAGCGGCCGTGATCCGATTGAAGATTTCGAGGTGATTAATAATGAACTGGCTCAACACAGTCTACAATTGGCACAGCGTCCTCAAATGGTGGTTGGAACTAAAATTGATATGGCTGAGTCGGAAGTCATGGAAGCTTTTGCCAAAGGGATGAAAGAAAAGGGGCACGAGGTTTATTTTATCTCTGCACCGATTCATGAAGGTGTCGATCTATTTATGAAAGCGCTTGTTGAAAAATTACAAAGCCTACCTCCTACGGTTTTGGAAACACCGATAGATTCGTCCCATAAAATGTATCAACTTGAGGAGGATACGCTCAAGGTTGAGAGAAGAGAAGACGGATTCTATGTCACGGCGCCGTGGGTTGAAACCTTGGTCATGTCAGTCAATTTTGATGATATTGAGTCTATGCAGTATTTCCAAAGAACTTTAAATAAACGCGGTGTGACCGCTGCGCTTGAAGCGGCAGGGATACAAGAAGGTGACTTGGTCTGTTTGGATGAGTTCCAGTTCGAGTACATCCCATAAGAGGAGAAGAGTTTATGTTAAATTCCAAACAACGAGCTTTCTTACGGGCCAAGGCTAATGGCCTGGAAGCACAATATCAAATCGGAAAAGCAGGTTTATGCGAAAACAGCTTGGTTCAAATGGATGAATACCTGTTGGCACATGAGCTTTTGAAGGTAAATGTCCAAAACAACTTGGATGTGGATATTCGTGAGCTTGCAGAAGAAGTAGCGGTCGCTTTGCAGGCGCAGACCGTTCAGATTCTCGGAAAGAAGTTTGTTCTTTATCGTCCTTCCCCTAAATTAAGAGCTAAGGGTAAGGCACTTGTTTTGCCGAAAAATTAGTTAATTGTCCATCGACCGCTCTAAGATTGCTGTGCTACAATGCTAGCAGTATGAACGACAAATCAGGGTAGAGTAATGAATAATATTAAACAGTTCCGTTATAAAATTCTTGTTACGTATCTGAGTCTGTGTATGTGTTTGACTCATTTTGTTTTCGCACCCGCCAAAGTCTATGCGGATGGCGAACTGAGATTGAGCGCCTCACATGAAAGTCTTGTGCTTGAAGCGGGCGGAGCGGCTACCTTGAATATAAATTACACTTGTGATGTTGCCGTAAAAAATGTCAATGTGGTTCTGAATACCCAAAACGCGAATCAATTTTCGGTCCAAAATGTTTTGAGCTCCAGTGGAACATCTGTCAATGGTGCGGGCAGCTTGGGAAGTGTGACTGTTATTGCGCCATCCACTCATGCTACAGGTGAAATTGTGTTGAGTGCTACGGCTGAAAACCGTGACGATCCCGGCATAAAATATTCTGCAACTTTAACTATACCGGTTTCGGTTAACCTGCCTCCTCCCGGAGAAGCGGGTGCTGCGGATGGTTCTAATGCTGTAGCTGTTCCTGCTTCAACGGATATCGGTGTGGTGGAAGAGGGTCCGGTCAGTCTCCGCGTGATGCTTAACGGTGTAGGAGATCCGGTAACAATAAGCGTAAGTGAGGATAGTCCTGACGGTCTCCCGGAGGGTTACAGCGAAGTCATTGCCAGTGTTCAGGGTCATAATATTCGAACTTATAAAAAGGCGGGACGCATGCCTCTCATTTATGTCAGCTTGCTGGCAGGTGGGGCGAAGTCTCTCTATTCTTTAGATGCGGACCGCTCCTATATATATCGTTTTTATCCGGATGCTTATACGGAAATCGGAGGGAAATCCGTTATTATCAGCAGCTTAACGGAACCGGCGCCCGACCCGAACTTAATCAGCCAAGATTTTGACCTGAACGGTTTTGTGACCACAGCTTGGATCGGTGAGATTAAGGGAAAGGAGTATACCGTTCTCTGTGCGGAAATGGACGGTAAACGTGCGGATCTTTATATGTATGATGTCGGCGAAAACTGTAAGGCGAGTCTTTTCCCGTTTAAGTATGATGAAATCCTTAACCC
>CAYFRY010000137.1:1693-4146 GCA_964345665.1 uncultured Oscillospiraceae bacterium | reverse complement strand
GGCCAAGGAATGCACTCATCAAAGGCCATAATAATATCGGCACCTAAGTCATTTTGAATTTGAATAGACTTTTCAGGGCTGAGAATATGTCTGGAGCCGTCTATATGTGATTTGAACTCAACCCCTTCCTCTTTGATGTGACGCCTATCACTCAAGCTGAAGACCTGAAAGCCCCCACTATCTGTTAACACGGGACCATCCCAGTGCATGAATTGATGCAGGCCACCAGCTGCTTTAACTATAGACTCTCCGGGTCTCATCCATAGATGGTAGGTATTCGAGAGCACCACACCGGCACCTATGTCGTGAAGTTCTTCCGGTGAAAGACCCTTTACGGTTGCCTGCGTACCGACAGGCATGAAAGTCGGGGTCTCCACTGAACCATGAGGCGTATGCAAGATACCTGCACGAGCACCGCTTTGGCGGCAGACATGAACGGTTTCATAAAAAACGGGAGCTTGACTCATTCTTAATCTCCTTATTCAGGCAGGCTTGGATTTGCATTTTTTTCTATAAACATGGCATCTCCAAAACTGAAAAATCTAAACTTATTAACAACAGCATACTTATAAGCGTTCATTGTTTCTCGGTAACCCGCGAAAGCTGAGACCAACATGATTAAAGTAGATTCAGGAAGATGAAAATTCGTTATTAAAGCGTCTATACATTTGAATTGATATCCGGGATAAATAAAGATCTTTGTCCATGCCTTTCCGGCTTGCAGATCTTGACCATATACACTTGCACTTTCCAAAACACGACAAGAGGTTGTTCCGACAGCAATAACCCTGCCGCCCTTAAGCTTTGTTTCATTAATAATATGTGCGGCGGCTTCCGGCAAGTCATAATATTCTTCATGCATAGGATGGTTTTCAAGTGTCTCAACTTTTACCGGCCTGAACGTTCCCAGTCCGACATGGAGAGTTAAAAAAACAACTCTTACCCCCTTATCTCTGATTTTCTGCAAAAGTTCGGAGGTGAAATGTAAGCCCGCCGTAGGGGCCGCCGCTGATCCTTCATACTTCGCATATACTGTTTGATAACGTGCATTGTCATCCAGTTTTTCATGAATATAGGGTGGCAAAGGCATTTGCCCGGCCTCGTCTAAAAGCTCCTCCCAAACACCATCATATGTAAAATGAACAAGACGTTCGCCATCTTCCAAAACATCTTCAAGCTCAGCGATCAGTCTTCCGTCCAAAAAACTGACCTTAGTCCCCGGCTTAAGTCGTTTACCGGGTCTGACCAGGGCTCGCCACTGTTTCAACGAAAGTCTTCGCAAGAGTAAAATTTCAACGACGGCCTTTCCATTGACCTTCACGCCGATCAAACGTGCAGGAATTACCTTTGTATCATTTAGAACCAAACAGTCGCCCGGATTCAATAAATCCGTTATTTGATTAAAGGAAAGTTCGGAGAGCTGATCCGCTTTTAAATGTAAAAGTCGCGAATGACTTCTATCTTTAAGAGGTTTCTGAGCGATTAGTTCTTCAGGCAGTTCATAATTAAAACAACTGGTTTTCATTCTTTTACTTTCTTAAATTAGCAAGTGTTCTTCAGCCCCAATTTTTATGACTGAATAATGATTATAATTTAGCCTTTGATTGACTGCAAACCTTTAAAAAGTTAGGATAAGTTAAGTTTATCTGCCGTACAAGAGAGGTACATATCATGAAAAAAACTGTTTTTACCGGTGCCGGCGTTGCTATCGTTACACCATTTAAAGGGCCTAATAATAGTAAAATAGATTACGATAAATTGAAAGAACTCATTAATTGGCAGATCGCTTCCGGTATTGATGCCATTATTATTGCCGGGACAACCGGTGAAGCTTCAACTATGCCGGATGCCGAACATATTGAACTCATTTCTAAAAGCGCTGACATTATTAACGGACGTGTTCCTATGGTGGCCGGCGTTGGTAGTAACGATACGGCACACGCTATCAATCTTGCCGTAGAGGCCGAGCGTGTCGGTGCGGACGCTCTGCTAGCCGTGACACCTTACTATAATAAAGCCTCACAAGAAGGGCTTTATCGTCATTTTGCCGTAACCGCTCAAGCAGTAAATCTCCCCATTATACTGTACAATGTCCCCTCTCGTACCAACTGTAATATAGCTCCTGCTACCTACAAGCGCTTGTCTGAATTTGAAAATATTGTTGCGGTTAAAGAGTGTAACTTCGCACAATTAGCGGAAACGATTGACCTGTGCGGCAATCAGTTGGACTTTTATTCGGGTGAAGACGGTTTAGTTGTTCCTCTGATGGCCATGGGCGGAAAAGGAGTCATTTCTGTTGTTGCCAACCTCGTACCGGAGCGTGTAACAAAGATGACACATGCTATGTTGGAGGGAGATTTCAAGTCAGCAGCCGATGAACAAATTAAACTCACCAAGCTTATCCAAGCGGCTTTCTGTGAAGTGAACCCCATGCCTGCGAAAACGGCTTTAAA
>CAYFRY010000137.1:0-1683 GCA_964345665.1 uncultured Oscillospiraceae bacterium | reverse complement strand
AGACTGCCCCTATGTGAAGTCTCGGAGACTAGCCGAGATTTTATTAAGAAAACTTTAGAGTCTTACCATATTATTTAAAGGACTGAAGGGATTTCATATGGCACTTAAAGTATTTATTGTCGGTATCGGCGGACATATGGGCAAAGCGACGGCTGAGTTTTGTCAAAATGATTCACGATTTGAAGTCGTAGCGGGTCTTGACCCCTTTGCTGCTCAAGTACAACTTGACTATCCTGTTTTTAAAGAAGCCTCTGAGGTCAAATTGGATTACGATGTCATTATTGACTTTTCTAATCCTGCCCTTCTGCCGGATTTACTATACTTAAGTGAACGGGATCAAAAACCATTGGTTATCGCAACAACAGGTTACAATTCGGACCAAATCGTTTTACGTGACAAGCTGGCTGAAAAAATTGCCTTATTCACCTCTGCCAATATGTCTTTAGGGATTAATCTTCTCAGTCGTTTAGCTCGTGATGCCGCTAAGATTCTACATCCTACCTTTGATATTGAAATTACGGAAGCTCATCACAGGCGTAAACTGGACGCTCCTTCAGGAACTGCACTGTTTCTAGCGGATGAAATCAACTCCGTTTTAAACCTTAGCATGGAGTATTGTACTGACCGAGCAACGCGTAGAGAGGCCAGGCCTCTTCATGAAATCGGCATATTAAGTATTAGAGGCGGAACCATTGTAGGCGAACATGATGTTATTTTTGCCGGAGAAGATGAAGTCATTACTTTGAAACACAGTGCAGGGTCAAGGCGTGTCTTTGCTGCCGGTGCGGCTGCTGCCGCACATTATATTGCGGATAAAAAACCCGGGCATTATAGCATGAACGAACTTTTAAATGAAATTCTCAAATAGCTCAGCCTCAGGATTTAAGTTTTAATCGGATATACTCATCCATTGCTTCTCTTGCCCGATTCACGATCAAGGCCCTTCTTTGGGCCTTTTTTACTTCACCCGAGAGAGGTGGTACCAGTCCGAAATTGGCATTCATCGGTTGAAAATAATCCGCTTCTGCCTCAGCAATGTAGTGTTGCAGAGCACCCATCATAGTTTCCTTTGGCAAAACAAATCCGAAAGCTTCTCCCCTATATTGCTTAGCTGCACTTCTTGCTGCAATCAATCCGGAGGTGCATGATTCTACGTATCCTTCTACGCCGGTCATTTGACCTGCAAAATAAATGTGTGGTTCTTCTATCACAGCGAAATCAGGTGTAAGCAATCCGGGGGATTTAATGAATTGATTCTTGTGCATGACACCATACCTTGCGAAATTCGCTTTTTCCAGCCCGGGAATCAGTCTGAATACGCGCCTTTGTTCAGAAAACCTCAAGCGTGTTTGAAACCCTACCATGTTATAGAGACTGGAGGCCGCATTATCCTGACGCAATTGCACAACGGCAAAAGGTCTTTTTCCTGTTCTAGGATCCTTTAATCCAACAGGTTTTAACATTCCGTAACGAATGGTATCACTTCCCCTTTTGGCCATTTCTTCGATAGGCATACAAGCTTCAAAGACTTTATCAAAGCCTTTGACCTCTGCACGTTCTGCAGTAAGTAAGGCCTCATAAAATTGTTGGTACTCTTCTTCATTCATTGGACAATTCAAGTAATCAGCGGTTCCCTTGTCATAACGTGACTGTCGAAAAGCAAGTTCATAGTTGATAGAATCC
>CAYFRY010000136.1:3468-4208 GCA_964345665.1 uncultured Oscillospiraceae bacterium | reverse complement strand
CTCCGGAACGATGTCCACATCTGTCGGAATGGTGACGTAACCACTGCTTCTGTTTATGCTTCTGTCCGGTGCTTGCAATCGAACTTTCTCTTCTTTTTCCATGCAAATATCCCTTCTTCAAATGTTTTTGATTCTACGGCATTCAGTATAGCTTGTTTCATGCAGCCCTGTTGAGTGACCTGCACAAGTTGAATTTTTGACCGGCGACACCACGTCACAGAAGACAAAACTCCATGAAAAAAACCGAC
Organism: uncultured Oscillospiraceae bacterium; assembly: GCA_964345665.1. Taxonomy (GTDB): domain Bacteria; phylum Bacillota; class Clostridia; order Saccharofermentanales; family Fastidiosipilaceae; genus JAXGQD01. The sequence continues at coordinate 3,960 of CAYFRY010000136.1, read as the reverse complement.
AACTCACGTCATCGGTTTCTAAATCAACCCCAAGCCTGTCGCTCTACTTATCTGCCTCAGACTCAGCTGCCGCTTCAGACACACAAGACTTACACAAGCCGCGCAAAACCAACTCCTCCGACTGAACCTGAAAACCTTCCAAAGAAGGATTCAAGCCGATCTCCCCACAAGGGAAGTCAAAAATCTCATTGCAAGCCGAACAAATAAAATGTCCGTGCGGATACAAAGGCGGATCAAAACGCGAACCCTGATTATTACTTGTCAGAGTACGCGTCAGCCCTTTTTCCGTGAAAATATGTAAAGTGTTATACACCGTCGATTTCGATAAAGTCGGAATCTCGGTGATTAAATCCTGGTGGACCTGTTCAGCAGTGGGATGCTCATCTTCTACATGTTCGCTGGCGCGCTGCGCTCGGCGGGCGACGCGCGGACGCCGATGATCCTCGGCGTCATCATGACAGGGTTGAATCTTGTACTGAACGTCATACTGAT
>CAYFRY010000136.1:0-3458 GCA_964345665.1 uncultured Oscillospiraceae bacterium | reverse complement strand
GGGATGCTTATCTTGACCCATCAAATAAGAAAGAATCTTAACCCTCTGATAGGAAGGTTTGATACCGGCTTTCGCTAAACGTTCAGATGCGTCTTTATACATCAAAATCCCCACTTTCATGTTCCCTTAAAATGTTATAATTCTAATTTAGAACTATTACAAACTAAGAATACCATAAAACGTACGGAAAATAAAGTCCGTCCAACAGAGTCACGATTTAAAGGTAGATGAGCAAGGAATTAAAACACGAGCACGTCATATCCATCCTTGGCAAAACGAGCCACACCGGCATGCCCATACATCTCATCCAGAAGGCGCAAACCGGATTTTTCGTTTTCTTCGTAAACTCCCAAAACCTTCGAACAAGCCAGGCAAACCCCATCTATGATCCCGTCAGCCTTCAGGCTAAGATAGAGTTTGTTTTGCTCCGTTTCAAGCTCCTTTACCAACATACAAGCCTGGCCTTCCAGCACCACTTTTACCTCGTGCCCGGCTTCTTTCAACTGCTTGGCGTTCATCAGCGCATGTAAAAAACACATCTTCTGACCTTGCATTGCATAAATCAAATATTTCTTCATATTTTTCTCCTTTTTTAGGGCAAAACATTACCCATATTTATTCTAATCTTCTATTGTCCCGTCTTCTTTTGCCAAACGTTTCAGCTCAGTGAATTCTTCGTTCATGGCTTTCAAATCTTCAATAATCTTCAGGTGCTGCGGACAAAGCGTCTCACACCGTCCGCAAGCCACGCACTTATCAGCCCTAGCGCTATCCCAATCTTCGCTGAAATAAGGCACAACCGTCTCTTTATATCGCCCATACAAAGCGTAATCGTTCCAGGTAATGAAGTTGTTGGGAATATCCACGCCTTGAGGACAGGGCATGCAATATTTGCAATTCGTGCATAGGTTGCGCTGACGAGCGGCGAAAATTTTCTTCGCCTCATTCAGTGTCTGCTTCTCATCTTCAGTCAGACCCTCTATTCGACTGAAAAGCGCGAGATTTTCCTTCATTTGCTCTGCTGTCGACATCCCGCTTAAAATCAACTTGATTTCGGGATAAGCGGCCAAATAGCTGAAGGCCCAGTCCACTGCGGGTCTAGCTCCTTGCTCGTCCAGCTTGGCCTGCATATCTTCGGGAAGATTAGCCAGTTTTCCACCTTTCAGGGGCTCCATAATAACAAGATCCAAGCCGTTTTTTGCCGCAAACTTCAGACCCTTCACGCCCGCCTGGTAATTTTCATCCATGTAGTTAAATTGGATTTGGCAAAAATCCCACTCGTGTGCGGTGATGATCTTTTCAAAAAGCTCAAATTCGTCGTGGAAGGAAAAGCCCAAGCGTTTAATACGACCCGCCTCCTTTTCTTTTTGGAGGTAGTCAATCGCCTTAAAGTCGAGTGCCTTTTGGTAAATGTCCTTTGTAAGGCTGTGGACAAGGTAAAAATCGAAATAATTCGTCTTGCATTTTTGGAGTTGCTCTTCAAAAACCTCTTGGACATCTTCCGGTTTTTCGCAAACCCACATCGGAATTTTATCCGCCAAATAAAAACGCTCTCGCGGATACGCACTGAGCACTTCACCGAAAAACGTTTCACTCTCTCCATGGTGGTAGCCGTAAGCGGTATCAAAGTAATTGATACCCCCCGCCAAGGCCTGCTCCACCATCGCTCGGGCAGCAACTTTGTCAATTTTCCCCTCATCATTGAGCGGCAAGCGCATGCCGCCTAAACCAAGCAAAGACACTTTTGTGCCATCTTTCAAAATGCTGTATTTCATCGTTCAAAACCTGCTCCTCTTTTCCGCTTTAAATTCTAGTATAGCACCATTCTTCGCTACTTTTGAGGTTTGCCACTCTTCCACTTCGCCACCCTCGAGTTCGCCCGACCGCTGTCCTCCCTGTCCTAGCTACCTGTTTTAGCTTCCTTGCATTGGCTTCCTCGCTTTAGCTTCCTTCTGCCAAAAAATCAACTTGTGCAGAACCCTCTTTTCTGCTTTCGTTATTTTTCTTCTTTCTAAGCCAAAATTTCGACTTGTGCTTAAGAAGAATGATGTGATTTTCCTTCCAACCCTGTACAGCTTGTAAAAACGCCCGAAAATGTTAAAGAAATCGTTTTGCCCACTTCTTTAATCTCAGCACAAGTTGTTTTTTGGAGCAGAGGGGAAAATACAGAGAGGAGCACGATTTCAGAACTAAGCACAAGTTGTTTTTTTGGCAAAAATAAAACTCAAATGCTTTAAGGCGCGAAAAAAACATCTCATCCCGAACAAGAGCTGTCGGTTAGCAAGAATTCGATTCAGGAAAACTTAAAACCCGGAAGAAGCAATCATTACAAAGGCCAAGAGAGTGAACAAAGTCGAAATAGACAAGCTTGAAGCAAGATTGCTGCGTTCTTCCGGATCATCTGCGAAAACCGGTACGACAAAAGGCGGTGGCAAAACAAACAGCAACACAATCGCACGCTCCAAAGCCGCATCGGCAGCGAAAAGAGTGCGCACAAGCAGAATCAAGCTTGCGCCAAGCCAAAACATAATCATCAATCTGATCAGCACCGCTTTGACAGCTTTGTCCCATTGGATCGGACCACTAATCAAGTCATAACCTATGGATAACAAAATCAAAGCACTGGTAGGGGCTGCCACAAAACTCGCGGCCGTCGTGATGACAGAAGCCACACCCTGGTTCCCCGGCATGGCAAATAAACCACTTGCACCCATGAGAATACCGGAAAATATAGCAATGATAATTGGTGATTGGAAGATTTCGCTTAGCACTTTTGTTTTTTCGCCGGTGACCACATTCGAAGATCGACGACTCAGCAAGAGTTTGTAAATTGTAAAAACGAATAGTACTTGGCCCAAGTCAACAGCGGCAAAAGCACTGACATTCTCACCGTACAAAATAGCGTAGAGCGTATAGCCTAACATGCCCGCCTCAAAACCGGTCGTCAGAAAAGGCAGGTAGCGGTTTTGCCCGGGGAAAAAGTGAAGGGCCAGATAGCCCAAAGCCATACCCAACAAACAAAGCAGAAAAACAAGGAGAGGTATTAGCAGGGTTTTTGTACTATATTCAGCGCGCAGAAAAGCCAAAAACATGACCGCGGGAAGGGAAACGTTCACCGCCACCTTTTTAATGGCGGCAATCCCTTCGCGGCTTAAGATCTTCTTGCGGGCACAAAACATACCGATGAACATCATCAGCAGCACCGGAAGAATCATCTCCAAAACACGGAGGACATCCTGCATGTTTTATCGCTCCTTTAACCTGTTTAAGGCTGATAACCCGTCAAATGCAAGAAAATTTTTTCACCCATCACATCACTGACACGTTGGTAAAGGGCATCGGATGAGTGTCCGGCCAAGCGTGCCTGACGACCCGGGGAGATAAGCACCGTCGAGTGGTCTCCGGTCTCGGTCTGGTCCCAGTTGATTTGGATAATGTCACCCGGTTGTAGTTCTGTC
>CAYFRY010000135.1:0-4244 GCA_964345665.1 uncultured Oscillospiraceae bacterium | reverse complement strand
GACCGGGATAATAATTACCGAGTGCAATGTTCATGCTTGTACCTCCAAGCCCCTTCTTTTAGCGCCCAAAGCGGACGATAGTAAAGTTTCGGTCGCCGAACAGGCCGTATATTGCGCACAATCCATTGAAGGGTAATCCTCGGCAAAACGCTCCAGAAAACGTTGTGATCCCGGAACTGAAAGTTCGTAGCCATTTATGCGTTCTGTATCGCTGAATATTTCTTTAGGCGTGCCCAGCATCACTTGCTTGCCTTGATAAAGCACCAGGATACGATCAGAAACACGAGCTAAATCTTCCATGCTGTGCGAAACCAGCAGGACTGTCCCTCCTGCATCACGTAAGCTTTTGACATAGCCAAGTATTTCTTCACGGCCTGCAGGGTCAAGTCCTGCGGCAGGTTCATCCAAAATCAAAATGTCGGGCTGCATAACAAGAAGTCCGGCTATCGCCACACGTCTCTTTTGACCGCCGGACAATTCGAATGGAGAGCGATCCAAAATCTCTTCCTCAAGATGTAAAAGCGCCAAAGCCCTTTTGGTGCGTGATTCAATTTCTTCGTGACTTACACCCATCTTTTCCGGGCCGAACGCAATGTCCTCACGCACAGTCGCCGCAAAAAGCTGATGCTCCGGATATTGAAAGAGCAAAGCTACGTGACGGCGCACGGCTTTGATGTCTTTAAGTTCAGCCAGATTGTAATCTAAAATCTTAATACTGCCTTCTTGAATACGCAAAAGCCCGTTTAAATGTTGAACGAGTGTGGATTTTCCGGAACCTGAGTGGCCCATAATACCCAAGACTTCCCCCCGATAAACGTCAAAGTTAATCTCGCGGATCGCTTTCTCCAAACGTACCGACTCATGGCGACCTAAGGTGTAATCATAACTGAGTCCTCTGATTTTCATGATGGTCTCAGTTCCTGAGCTCAGATTGGGCAGCTGTTTTTTCTCTTTCTCCGAAAGCAAACGGCTTAAAGCCTTTTGAAGCTCTTCTACCGAACTGTTTTCAATAAACTTGCGAATTATCGCTTCGGCTCCGTGACGCGTTGAGGCCTGTCCTATAGGGTAAGTTTTATTTATGAGACGGGAAAAATCATAAGCAATCGCAGTATGAATCGGTACATCGAGACCCAGTTGCCTGATTTGATCGACATGATGAAATATTTCTGCAGGTGTACCGGAAATCAGCACTTTTCCTTCGTTCATCACATAAACGCAGTCCGCTAACAAAACTTCTTTCATATCATGCGTGATATTAATAATCGTAAGCTCATGGTCTTTACGCAGCTGCATAATCAAATCCATAAAAGAACGTCTGGACTGCGGGTCCAGCATGGAGGTCGCCTCGTCCAGGATCAGACATTCCGGACGCATGGCTAAAACACCCGCTATAGCAAGTTTTTGCTTTTGACCGCCGGACAACTCGGAAGGCATTTTTTGAGCCATTTCGCTTAACCCTACGTATGCCAAAGCGGCATCTACACGCGCACGGATTTCTTCCGAATCCAGGCCAAGGTTTTCAGGGCCGAAAGCGACATCTTCTTCTACCGTCGTAGCAACAATCTGATTGTCAGGATTTTGAAAAACCATACCGCAAAGGGAGCGAATCGGCCAAATGTCCTCCTCCCTGTCCGTCGCCAAAGAGGCAAGCAAAATCCGGCCGGAAAGCGGCTGTTCCAAAGCATTAATCAAACGGGCAAGTGTTGACTTCCCTGACCCGTTGCGTCCGAGCAGAGCCACATGGCTACCCTTTTTAATACCAAAGCTGAGTCGGTCCAAGGCAAGGCGTAACGGTGTCTCGGAAGGGTCATAAGAAAAACTGACACTTTCTATTGCGATATAGTCCGGCAAAACGAATCCACCTCATAAAAAAGGAGCAGAATAACCCCTGCTCCTTGACATTCTGTTTACTTAGCTAAAGTAATTAGGCTTACACCAGCTCAAGAATGGCCATTTCAGCGCCGTCACCTCTGCGTGGTCCGATATTAATCAGACGAGTATAACCGCCACTGCGATTGGCATACTTGGGAGCCAGTTCTTCAAAGACGTAGTTGCTGGGGTTAACGACTACACCTTTAGCGCTCACACTCTTAACCAACCACTTCATCATTTGTTTACGAACCGCCAAGCGACTGGGATTGTCAACCTGCACCATTTTAGTTTTCAACTCGCGTTCAACAACGTCGTAGCGCTTACCGGATTCCGTTTTTTTAGAAACCAAGAGCTTACGACCTTTGGAGTCCAACTTGGCTTTAGAGCTGAGAATTTCACGAGTCGTGAAATTATCTTTTTCTTTTATAGCCATGGTAATAATTTTTTCAGCAATTTTTTCTACTTCTTTAGCACGGGTAACTGTCGTTGTAATTTTTCCGTTCAGCAACAGACTGGTAACCATTCCGCGCAACATAGACAGTCGAATATCCGGGGTTTTACCTAATTTACGATGTCCGGCCATGATTTATTCCTCCTAATAATAGCTCATCTTTAAACTTGCGGGTTGCCGGGAGCCAGGGCCAAACCCTGTTCTTCAAGCTTTTGAACCACTTCTTCAAGTGATTTTTTACCCAGGTTGCGCACCTTCATCATATCCTCTTGAGTCATGACCGTCAGGTCTCCAATGGTGTAGATAGAAGCGCGTTTCAAACAATTATACGTACGTACCGAAAAGTCCAAATCTTCAATAACGGTATCCAAGAAACCGTTACCTTCGCCTTTTTCTTCACTGGCGTTGAGCTCTTGACTGTTCTCCGTTTCGGTCAGAGCGACAAAAAGCTGCAGATGTTGGGTCAGAATATGGGCGGCTTCCGTTAAAGCATTGTCCGCTTGTATGCTGCCATCAGTCCATACTTCAATCGTTAATTTATCGTAGTCGGTGAATTGACCCACACGGGTATCTTCCACCGTATAATTGACTTTTCTCACAGGGGTGAAAATGGAGTCAATGGGAATCACTCCGATCGGCTGATTAGGCCACTTATTCATATCCGTACTGCTGTAACCACGACCGGGGCTGATGGTCATTTCAATAAATACACGACCTTCACCGTTAAGGTTACAAATCACATGATCCTTATTTACAATTTCAACTTCATCATCCGTGACAATGTCACCTGCCGTGACGACACCTGTACGACCTTCATCTGTACTCAGGTATACGGTTTTGGGGCCATCTACATGCAGTTTGGAACGGATGCCTTTAATATTCAGTATGATTTCGGTCATATCCTCAATCACACCTTTAACAGTCGAAAATTCGTGGTAGACACCTTCTACACGAATGGCTGTGACTGCCGCACCCGGTAAAGAAGACAGCAGAACGCGACGAAGCGAGTTACCAAGCGTTCTTCCATAACCGCGCTCGAGCGGCTCAACGACAAATTTTTCGTAGGATCCGTCTTCACTATATTCTACTGTTTCGATCTGGGGTTTATTAAACTCGATCATTTTTTCCTCCTACTGATCTATGTCTAAAGGGTCATGTATGGACAATAAGCCTGACGAGACAAACGCAACGGTCATGAGCCGTTATACACGTCTCCTCTTAGGAGGGCGGCAACCGTTATGAGGAATCGGGGTGACGTCCTTAATGTAGGTAACTTCGATGCCCGCGGTCTGAAGCGCACGAATTGCAGATTCACGGCCTGAACCGGGCCCTTTCACATAAACTTCAATGGAGCGCATACCGTGCTCATAAGCTGTTTTAGCTGCGGTTTCAGCCGCCATTTGAGCTGCGAACGGCGTTCCTTTTCTGGAACCTCTCATACCCATACCACCGGCACTTGCCCATGAAATGGTATTACCGCTCGGGTCGGTAATTGTTACAATCGTATTATTAAAAGTAGAATGAATATGAGCAGAACCCTTTTCGATATTCTTCCTATCTCTTCTTCTGGGTCTTGCCACTTGTTTATTAGATCTAGCCATGCCCTAAAGTTCTCCTTTGTTTACTTTCTCTTGTTTGCCATCGTGCGCTTTTTACCTTTACGGGTACGAGCGTTTGTCTTCGTGCGTTGGCCTCTTACAGGCAAACCGGTACGATGACGTCTCCCTCTGTAGCAACCAATTTCAATCAAACGCTTGATATTCAGAGCGGTTTCGCGGCGCAAGTCACCTTCAACTTTATAATCGTTTTCAATAACATCACGGATTTTGGCCAGTTCATCATCCAGCAAATCTTTCATGCGTGTGTCAGGATTAATACCGCACTTCGCAAGGATTTCATTGGATAAAGTTCTGCCAATACC
>CAYFRY010000134.1:4004-4292 GCA_964345665.1 uncultured Oscillospiraceae bacterium | reverse complement strand
TTCCACCTGTTGCGTTCCCAGTCCATAAGCTTGTATGCGCTCATCTCCGCAGCGAGGACAATGTGTTGGCGCCGTTTCCATATAACCGCAATAGTGACAAATCAAACGCCCGCGTCCCTGTCTTCGTGCTTGGTGATAAGTCAGGGCCACAGCACAATGGGGGCAATAGGGTTTATGGCCGCAAGATCGGCAAAGATATAAGCCCGAATAACCTCGCCGATTAATAAAGAGCATCACCTGTTCACCACGCATAAAACAGTCTTCCATCGCAGCGAGTAAAGGGCGTGA
>CAYFRY010000134.1:0-3994 GCA_964345665.1 uncultured Oscillospiraceae bacterium | reverse complement strand
CTGTGTCCTGCCCCGATTTCTTTTCGCATATCTACAATGTTTGTTTTAGGAAGTTCAGCGGAACCGGCACGATTCTTTAGTTCAAGTAAGAGACTTCTGCCTGTTTTAGTTCGCGCATAGCTTTCTACGGAAGGTGTTGCTGAGGCTAAAAGTAGAAGGCATTGGCGATCTCTTGCTCTGAGGCGAGCAATGGTCCGCGCATGATAACGTGGATTCATATCCGACTGATAACTTGTTTCATGCTCTTCGTCGACAACGATAAGCGCCAAATCTTGAAGTGGCATAAAAATAGCGGAACGCACACCGACGAGCAGACGTACTTTGCCGTTTAAGATACTTTTCCATTGTTCAAAGCGCTCGCGCTGACTGAGACGGCTATGCATAACCGCCACCCTTTCGCCGAAGCGCCCGGTAAAACGCTCGATCATCTGAGGTGTCAGAGCAATTTCAGGGACTAAAATCAAACACGAGCGTCCTGTATCAAGGACTTCTTTGGCTAATTGAAGATAAATTTCCGTTTTTCCTGAACCGGTCACGCCATGTAGTAAGTACTCTTTCAGTCTTCTCTTATCGGAAGAAGGGTTTGTCAATAAGGCGGAGATCAAAATATTTAAGGCATAAGCCTGTTCCGGTGTAGGTGGCCAGGCCTCTTCTGAAAACTCAGAATGAATCGGAGGCGTTTCCTCTATTTTAGTCCTTAAACCATATTGAATCAGACCTTTTTCAGCCAGACGCTTTAAGACAGCCTCCGTGATTTGAATGCTTTCTTTTATTTCAGAAACTGCCGTTTCTCCATACTCCAAGAGCATTTCCATCACTCGTTCTTGTTTCACGGATTTGAATTCGCCCATTTCAAGCATACTGAGAGCGACTTCCTCATCAACAAGAGAAACCGTTCTTTCTTCTTTATCTCTCAGATTGCTCTTCAAATTAAAGCCCGGCGGCAACATGCAGCGTATAGCCTCACCGTAGGTACAGGCATAGCGCAGGCGCATCATCTCGCAGAGTTGTATCTGCTCAAGACGGAGTACAGGAGTCGGATAAAGTAGTTCATGTACTTCTTTAAGGGAAAAAGATAATCTTTCCCGGTCCGCCTCACGTACAAGCCAAATGTAGCCTTCTTTTTTACGATTATTTTTGCCAAACGGAACCACGACGCGCATACCTATTTCAGGCTGGCAGAGATGCTCGGGCCATAAATAGGAGTAGCGGCGATCAAACGGTATGGTCGCCTCACGAAGTACGACTTCTACAATCATAGAAAACCATCCATCAAGTCAAATAAGCTCAGTTGAGCCGAGTCAGGAAGTTCTGCTAAAACAGCTGCGTCCGTCAAGGCTTGAATGGCTGCAGGACCGAGTTGAGCCCTTCGCCCTAACTCCTCTTTGTTATGAAAAGGTCCGTCTTGCTCACGTGCAGTCACCAAGGCACTGGCCATGCTCGTGCTGAATCCGGGAATAATATTAAAAGGTGGTCTTATTTCGGTTTTATTTACAGGAACAAAACGACTTGCCTCCGACTCCATCAGATCAATCGGAAGGAAAGTGATACCACGGTTATGCATTTCTTCCACCAACTCCAAAATGTAATACGTGTTCTTTTCCTTGGGACCGGCCGTTTTTTCTTGAATAATCCTTCTGTAATGACGTCGATTGACCAATATCTGCTCCAAATCCACACACATTAAAGAGCTGTCAAACTCATCGGCTCTTACAGTAAAGTAAGCAGAGTAGTAAGCAGCCGGATGATAAAGCTTGAACCAAGCAACACGAAGTGAAGAAATGGCATAGGCTACCGCGTGCGCCTTCGGGAACATGTATTTAATCTTTTTACAAGATTCAATATACCAGTCTTCAACACCGTTTTGGCGCATAAGTTCCTCATGTTCCTGACTTAGACCTTTCCCTTTCCTCACCTTTTCCATAATGTCAAAAGCATCTTTAGACGGGAGACCTTTATAGATAAGCGTTGTCATAATGCTGTCTCGACAGCCGATAACTTGATTGATGTCACATATCCCTTCCTGAATCAAGGTCTGAGCATTTCCCTTCCACACATCCGTTCCGTGTGAAAGCCCCATCAACTGAACCAAGTCATAAAATCGTGAAGGCCTAGTCTCCGAAATCATGTCACGTGCCATGAACGTTCCCATTTCCGGAATTCCAAGCGTACTGGCTTCCTGCTCAGTCGGTCTGACGAAATTCAAGGGGGCTGTGGAGCGGAACATCGCCATCACTTTAGGGTCCGGTATGGGAATGCTCATAACATCTATTCCCGTCAGTTCGCTAAGCATATGAAGCACCGTCGGATCGTCGTGGCCCAGGATATCGAGTTTTAAAATCGTATCGTGTAATGAGTTAAAGTCAAAATGTGTCGTTTTCATAGCGGAAGCCTTGTTATCCGCAGGATATTGAACCGGCGTAAACTCGTATATCTCCCTGTTCTTGGGAATAACCACTATACCGCCCGGATGCTGGCCGGTCGTTCTTTTCACACCGACAAAGGCAGAAGCCAAACGTGCGACTTCTGCTTTGGTGACCACTTTTCCCCTCTCTTCCAAATAGGAACGCACCAAACCTTCCGCATTTTTCTCTGCATAGGAACCGATGGTTCCGGCACGGAAGGTATAGTCTGCGCCGAACATCTCCTCAATAAAAAGATGAGCACGCGCTTGGTATTCACCTGAAAAATTAAGGTCAATATCCGGTTGCTTTTCTCCTGTAAAACCCAAGAAGGTTTCAAAAGGAATGTCTTGACCCTCACGTATCAATACCCTCCCACATTGAGGGCATGTTTTCTCAGGCAAATCATAACCGGAACCGTAAGTACCGCTCATGTCAAATTCAGTGTATCGGCAATGAGAACAATGGTAATGTGGCGGGAGAGGATTAACTTCGGTGATGCCGCAGAGCGTTGCGACCAAAGATGAGCCCACAGATCCGCGTGAACCCACAATGTAACCCTCGTCATTGGACTGCTTAACTACCTTGTGAGCAATATAATACATGATGGCAAAACCATTCGAGTTAATAGAGCCGAGTTCTCGCTCTATACGTTTCTCCACAAGCTCCGGAAGTCCATTACCTGCATCATAGAGAGCTCTGGCATTCTCGTAACACATTTCGGTGACCCGCTCTTCCGCTTCCGGAATTTCGGGCGGAAAACTACCTGCCGGGAAAGGTCTGAGACCGGGTTCGATTTTATCGGCGATAAGCTTTGGTCCATCTATGACAATGCGTTTGGCTTGCGCTTGTCCAAAATAAGAAAACTCTGAAAGCATTTCTTCCGTAGTTCGGAAATAGAGATCCGCCTGCATGGCCGCATCACTATAACCCATGTTACTGAGCATCATTTTTCGATATTCACCGTCTTCCCGATTAAGAAAATGAACATCACAGGTCCCGACAATGGGCTTTCCAATTTCGTCGGCCAAAAGATGAACCAGTTGATTAAGCTTAATTAAATCCTCTTCAAACAGGATGCCGGTTTGATCATTGTTGAGTAAATATCGATTGTTACAGAGGGGCTGAATTTCAAGATAGTCGTAATAACGTGCCATTCTTTTAAAAGGAAAACTCTTAATCTTTTCAACGGCCAGCTGATAATTTCGACCCGAATCAACATAAGCCTCTCGCACGGAACGGAAGACTTCGCCAGCTTCACAAGCTGAGCCTACAATCAATCCATGTCTCAAGTAGTCTAATAAGGATCTCGGAATGCGCGGCCGACTGGCAATATATCGCACATGTGATTCAGATACCAGCCGATATAAATTATACATACCCAGAAGATTTCGAACTAAGAAAATGATGTGATAAACGGGGTGTTTCTTGGCCATAAAGGTACTTTCAGGCAACTGTCCCAGCTTTTCATTGAGTGTCTTTAAATCCGGCTGACCGGCCTGTTCATAGAGGCGAATAAAGACATGGGCGCAGCAACGTGCATCTTCTTCCGCACGGTGGTGACGATCCAAACTAAGCCCGAAATGTTCAGC
>CAYFRY010000133.1:1457-4305 GCA_964345665.1 uncultured Oscillospiraceae bacterium | reverse complement strand
CCGCTACATAGTCCATGAGCGCTTTACCTGCGTATTTTTGTCCGTCCACGACAAGACAATCGAAGGAACCGTCTTCACACATAGGAATGCAGCCATGGAAAAGCAGATTGTCATTGGCAATCTTATAGGAATTTCCGTTGCTGTAGAGGAAAGCCACATGTCTGTGCAGCGCTTCGGAATGTCGGAAAGAGGATTTAAGTGCATGAAGTAAAGTCTCCTCGCCCTCGCTGAGTTTACAAGGATCATCAGGATCCACCGTCGGAAAATTATGATCAAGAAGCGGGTATTCTTTTCCGTCCACAACATGTACAAGACGTCTGAAGTCCGTCCGTTCGATGCAACGGCGATCCTCCATACCGTACTCAGGATGCCGCTGCAAAAGCTTAGCTTCCAGTTTAAACATTAAAATTGCGATGGCCTTATGCATTTTGGCGGCCAAGTTGATGTCTACGACATCGTAGTGATTTTCCTCCAGAACTCTGGGAATAAAACGTTCACAGGGGTCGTCTCGATAGACCTCTTGAGCAAAAGAAGAAAGCGCACGAAGATTAAGGCCATAACCATCTGCCAAAACATCAATATTGTTATAGGAAAGATTGGCACGAATCACGGAACAGATGCAAACTTCATTTCCTGCAGCGGCACCCATCCACATAATGTCGTGGTTACCCCATTGTATATCGACACGTTTAAAATCGATAAGCGCTTCCATAATACGGTTGGGAGCGCTTCCCCGGTCAAAAATATCACCGATGATATGAATGTAGTGTACGGCGACACGTTGAATCATAAGGCAAAGCGCGCAGATAAACGACTCGGCCGCTTTGGCCGAAACAATGGAGGCAATAATCGAATTTGAATAGGCCTCCCGGTCCAAGTCACCTTCATAAGCATAGAGCAGCTCGGTAATGACTTCCGCATACTCGGTCGGCATTTTTTCACGAATGGTTTGGCGTGCATGTTTGGATGAAATATAGCGTAACAACTCAGAAAGACGAATAATGGTAAAACGCACCCACTCGTCATCTAAAATGCCCCTTTCTTTTACAAGGTGTAAGACCTTGTCCGGATCATAGATAAGGTTAGCCAATCGGTTTTGTTCACGTTCAGGCAAAGTATTACCGAATAAGGTCCTGATTTTTGAGCGAATCGTTCCAGAAGCGGAGCGCATCAAATGAATAAAAGCACCGGCTTCTCCATGTAAATCACTGAAGAAATATTCGGTGCCTTTAGGCAAATCACAATAGGCTTTCAGGCGTATCATTTCACCTGTCGCAAATTTGATATTAGGATACTCTTTGGCCAATAGACGCAGGTACTTATCTGTTATCATGACAGACCTCCTTTGATCTAGTAATCCAGATGCATCACCTTTTTAAGCCTCGCTAAAACGCCTTGAGCAACCAGTCTTGCTTTCTCACTGTTTTCTAAGAGCATTTTCATAATCGCATCCGGGTGCTGTTCAAAAGCCTTACGACGCGCTGCAATCGGCCCCAGTTCCGCTTGCAAAACATCATTCAAACGTCTTTTTACCTTCATATCACCAAGACCGCCTCGCGTGTAATGTGCCTTCCATTCTTCGAGTTCTTCCTGGTTGGGATCAAAGGCATCCAAATACTTGAATACCGGATTAATCTCCACATTTCCGGGATCTTCCACACGCAGGTGATTGGGATCAGTAAACATACCCATCACTTTAGTTTTAATCGTATCGGCATCATCTGAAAGATAAATGCAATTCCCCAAGGATTTCCCCATCTTGGCAGAACCGTCGGTACCGGGCAAACGCGTTACTTTGGAGAGCATAGGCTTGCACTCCGTTAAAACCTCCTGATTAAACAGATTATTAATATGTCTGACGATTTCATTGGTCTGTTCCAGCATGGGAAGCTGGTCATCACCGACCGGGACATACGAGGCATCAAAACCTGTGATATCTGCGGCTTGACTTACGGGATAAACAAGGAAACCTGCAGGTACCGTGTCTCCGTATCCTTTTTGTTTCATTTCCGTTTTGACGGTAGGGTTACGTTTCAGACGGGCAAGCGTCACAAAGTTCAGATAGAGCACCGTCAGTTCTGTCAGTTCAGGCACCTGTGACTGAATAAAAATCGTCGTTTTCTCGGGATCGATGCCACTGGCCAAATAGTCATAGGTGACTTCCAATACATTTTCACGCACCTTCGCCGGTTCGTGCGCATTATCAGTCAATGCCTGTAAGTCGGCAATCATGATATAACGGGTATAGTCTTCTTTTTGAAGTTGAACTCTGGTCCTGAGCGAACCGACGTAATGACCTATATGTAGACGACCGGTCGGGCGGTCAGCGGTAAGTACCACTTCTCTCATCTGGAAACCTCTTTCAAATGCAGGATTTGTTTTGCCTAAATCTTAGCAATTAAGAATGAAACAAACAAGCGACTCTGTTATAATCCTTATGTATATCGTCCTAACAAAAAATTCATAAAGGAGTCCTAATATGAAGAAATTGGTTTTAATTCGCCACGGTGAGAGTGAGTGGAACAGAATGAATCTGTTCACGGGCTGGACGGATGTTGATTTGTCCGATAGGGGGCGTTTGGAAGCGGTTGAGGGCGGCCGAATTCTGAAAGCTGAAGGTTACGATTTTGACATTTGCTACACCTCCTACCTGAAGAGAGCCATTCACACCTTAAATCTCGTCCTTGAAAACATGGACCGGGAATGGCTTCCCGTTATAAAGTCCTGGAAGCTGAATGAGCGCCACTACGGTGCCCTGCAAGGCTTAAACAAGGCTGAAACCGCCGCCAAGTACGGCGAAGATCAAGTAAAAATCTGGAGAAGGTCCTTTGACGTGTGCCCCCCCGAA
>CAYFRY010000133.1:308-1447 GCA_964345665.1 uncultured Oscillospiraceae bacterium | reverse complement strand
GAGCGCAATCCTCGTAATCAAGAGCAATATCGTGAGACCGAAGATAAATCCGTCTTACCTTTGACAGAGAGTCTGGCCATCACCATCGAGCGTGCCGTTCCTTACTTTAATGAAGTGATTAAACCTCAAATGGAAGCCGGTAAACGCGTCATTATTGCTGCACACGGTAACTCTTTACGCGCCCTCGTTAAGTATTTCGAGAACCTGGATGACGAGGCCATCATCGGTGTCAATATTCCTACCGGCGTTCCCTTAGTCTATGAATTTGATGATGACTTTAACTTTATTACAAAATATTACCTGGGTGACCAAGAGGATGGATTCTGTCGCTAATCAAGGAAAAGCGAAGTAATTCGTGAGCCCATTACTTTCTGAAAAGAGTGTGCGCTCAAAAACACGCACAGCTGTAATCAGCGGGGCCTCCTCCGGTTTGGGGAAGGCCTTTCTGTTTCAGCTTCTTAAGCAACCGAACTTCTTCGGCGCGGAACTGTGCATTACTGATTTTTGCTTGATTGCCAATCGCCAAGAGGGCTTGGACTCACTACGAGACGACTTGGCTTCCGAGCCTGAATTTTCTCAGTTTAAGTTCCATTTTTTACGACATGATTTGGCAGATCCGGACTCACTGTCTGATCTGTGTGAGCTTATCTCTTCCGCTCCAACCGAAATTGTCTGTTTGATTAATAATGCCGGCCTGGGACGATCCGGCCCTTTTCTTGAGGTGCCTGTAGAGGAGCACGAACGTGTCCTATCGGTCAATAATCTCGCCCTCGTTCGCCTGACGCACGCGGCTCTTCCGCTTATGCCACGGGGTGCGCGCTTGATACAGGTCGCCTCTTCATCGGCTTTCGCTCCTTTGCCATATAACGCCATTTACAGCGCTTCCAAAGCCTTTGTGCTAAGCTTTTCCCGTGCCTTGAGAAACGAATTGAAACCGAGAGGCCTATCGCTGACTACACTTTGCCCCGGCGCCATCGAAACTGCCTTTTTTGAGAAAGCAGGTCAATATTTCAAAGTGGAGAGCATGAGTAAAAGACACATGATGTCTTCGCCCGAGCAAGTGGCAAGACACGGCCTGCTGGCCGCTAAACGCGGACGCTGCGTTGCGGTTTACAGCTTCCCGATTAAGTTGACTCACG
>CAYFRY010000133.1:0-298 GCA_964345665.1 uncultured Oscillospiraceae bacterium | reverse complement strand
TTATTTCTTGGGTTTGGGAAAAAACCTTCAGTCAAGGTTGACAAAGCTGTGCTTACAGATACATTTCGGGCTTGTCTCAAATGAGAGCTCCCATTTCTTTTCTCATCAAACGAAATAAGACCCTTCTTTCGATCGGCGAAAGATTTTTAGGATACGACGGTATCTTGTCCTCTCCGGTATGACTTTTTATATACTATTGAGACAAGCTCTTTTCGCTCTTTTGATTTGCAAAAGCGCTTGAAATCATCAATTTGATACGATTAAGCTGATTCACTTCGCTGGCACCCGGATCGTAATC
>CAYFRY010000132.1:0-4380 GCA_964345665.1 uncultured Oscillospiraceae bacterium | reverse complement strand
CCACAATCATCATAGTGATGTAAGCAGCCGCATCCGAGTATTTACTGGATTCAAAGAGTGCGAAGACACGCGAGGTTGCCAGGCTCCACTTAGGAGAGATTAAAAATATGATAGAGCTGACCGCAGTCATGGAGCGCACAAAAGCATAGACCAGGCCGGAAAAGAAGGCTTGCTGTAAGAGAGGCAAAGTGATGCGTCTGAACGTGGTGCCACTGCCCGCTCCCAAAATACCGGAGGCTTCTTCGATAGAGGGGTCAATTTGTAAAAGTGTCGTCGTTCCTGATTCGATGGCAACGGGTATATTTCTGAATGTAAAGGCGATGATAAGGATCAAGGCTGTTCCTGTAAGAATAATGGGAGGAGTATTAAAGGTGAAGATATAACCGATACCGAGGACCGTGCCGGGGATAGCAAACATCAAGACGGAGGCAAAACTCATCAGGCGTTTGCCCGGAAAGTTCTTGCGCACGGTCAAATAAGCGATAATCATGCCCAAGACACCTGCAATGGGAGCAGCGAGAAGAGCCAATTTGACGGAATTAATGAGAGGATTCCATCCCATCGCGATGATGTTGTGGAAATGATCCAGCGTCAGTGTGTAGTTAATGCCCCAGGTTTTGACAAAGGCGCCACCCAAAACCGTTCCGTAAAGCAGGATAATCACACCGGCTACGAGGGAGCAAAAAAGGGTCAAAGGGATAAGAATATGTGCTTCGTGAATCTTGCGCCGCTTTTGGCTGGGCTTACCCGTGACCGTCACAAAGCTTTTTTTACCCACCCAATATTTCTGTAGGACAAAGGCTATCAGGGTAGGCATCAATAATGTGATTGCCAAAATGGAGCCCCCGCGCATGTCATACATGCCCGTAATAATGCGATAGGCTTCAACCGCTAAAGTTGAGTAATCGCCTCCTAAAACAGCGGGATTGGAGAAATCTTCCATGGATTGAATGAAGACTAAAAGCAAAGAGCTGGCGATGCCGGGCATGGAGAGAGGAAGGATAATTGTTCGAAAAACATGTCCACGAGAGGCGCCCAAGTTAAAAGCGGCATCCTCCACGGAGTCGTCAATGGCCTGTAAGATACCGGTCAAAGTCATATAAGCAATCGGAAAGAAAGAGATGGACTGGATGACCACTAAGCTGTTAAACCCGTAAACATTTGAACCTGTGATACCGAGTAGACCCTTGGTAATTAAGCCTTGGCGTCCGAAGAGAAAAATGATGGAAAGGGAGAGTACGAAGGGCGGGGAGATAATTGGAAGGGTGGCAATAAAGTTAAAGAACTTTTTCCCTTTCATTTCCGTACGTGTCATGGCAAAAGCGAAAACATAACCTAAGAAAGTTGAAATAACAGCAACGACCGCCCCGAGTTTGAGGCTGTTGTAGAAGGTTTGGCGATGTCCGCCGTCCGCCAAGACCTTACCGTAGGAGCTAAGGTCCAAGGTGCCGCCCTCATCGGTCATGCTGAGTTTAAAGACATTAAAAATCGGCAAAATAACAAAGAGGAAAAGGGCCAAAAAAATGAGAAGAATGAGAATCAGCAGCAGAGGTTGCCGCAGAAGCATTTTGAAATGGCTGGACTTGATTTCCTTTTCTAAACTAAGACGAGGCGCTTGCTCTTCCGTCTTTTTGAACAATTTCATATTCACCTCCGCTGTGAGGAGGAGCGCCGCTTTTAGGGCGACGCTCCTGAAAAATTATTGTTTGAGTTTTCCGGCGTTGTCTACTTCTTCAGTAAAGCGCTGGATTAAACGTTCACGATTTTCACCTGCCCATACAGCGTTATAGTCGATGACATTAAGTTCGCTGAGGGGGGTAAGCCCTTCTGTGACCGCAGCTTTGGTGTTCACCGGTAAACGGTTGCTCTTGGATTCGATGTAACATTCTTGGCCGCGTGCCGACATTAGCCAGTCGATGAATTTTTTAGCGTTCTCTGCCTCGTCTGCGGGACCATTCTTGATAAGTGCAGCGGCGCCGACTTCAAAACCGGTACCATCTTCGGGAAAGACAACAACGACAGGGTAGCCTTCAACCGCCGGTTTTAAAGCGTCATGGGAAAAGGTGATAGCGATGGCGGCTTCACCGAGTCCGACTTCCATCGGAGGTGCAGCACCGGCTTTGGTGTATTGACGTACATTAGCGTTCAGCTTTTCAAGATAGGCAAAGGCTTCCTCTTCACCTTTCATCTGTACCAACGTAGAAAGGATGGTATAGCTGGTACCGGAGGTGGAGGGATGAGCCATAGAAATTTGCCCTTGGAACTCGGGCTTGAGAAGGTCTTCCCAGGTCTTAGGATAGTCTATATTATTTTCCGTGAACCAATCACTGTTGCAGGCGAAGGAAATAGCACCTACATAAATGGGGTTCCAGACGCCTTCTTTGTCGTAGTATTGTTCGGGGATATTAGAGAGCTCCGCGCTTTGGTAAGCTTCCAAAAGTCCCTTTCCATTTGCGGAAATATAGGTGTCGGAAGAACCGCCGAACATGAGAGAGGCATTGGGCTTGGCTTTTTCCGCCTCCACGCGGGTAGCCATTTCACCGGCGGAAAGACGAACGTAGTGCACCGTGATGCCCGTGTCTTTTTCAAAGGCATTGAGGTAGACGGGAACTTCGCTTTCAGGCATTGCTGAATAGATGGTTAACTCATTACTTCCGCCGACATTCTCTGCAGGTGCACTTTCGCTTTCGGCTTGCGCAGACGCTTCAGAGGCAGGAGCGGATGCAGGTGCAACAGTAGTTGCTTGGCCACCGCAGGCGGTGAACAAGAGGGATGAGCAGAGTAAAAGGCTGCTGAGAGACATAAATACTTTCTTTTTCATCTTTATCTCCTTTATGACATACTGCAAATTTCAAAGGCTAAATAAACCCTCGTATAGGCCTAAATATAGCCTTGTTTCCTTTTGGCCGCGATACGATTGTTTACGGACTTTGTTTTGCCGATAAAAAGGAGAAAAGAAACTTACGATTATTTATCGTAAAAATATTGTTGCCTGTACTCGCTGGGCGGTAGGCCTACATGTTTTTTAAAAAGATAGCTGAAATAGTGAGCTTCATTGTAGCCGACTGTCTCCGCGATTTCTCGTAGTTTCAAATCAGAATTTTTGAGTAGCTCGCAAGCTTTTTCAAGACGTGTACGGGTCAAATAGCCGACAAAAGTCTCCCCTGTTTCCTGAGAAAAGATAGTGGAAAAATGGTTAGGACTATAGCCGATATGTCTCGCCACATCTTGTAAGGAGAGTTCGGCATTGTTGAAATGGGATTGGATAAATGCACGTGCATCGGCAATTTCTTGCGTGTAGCGGTAGGCACTTTCGCCTCTCCGTTTGATGTAAAGATCCAGAAGATCTCGTGCTAAGGCCTTACCTGATTCAAGACTCTCCGAGAGTTGGAATATTTTTTCGGGTTGATTGGCAAAACTTCGCTCAGAAGCAAGGTCAATACCGATTATATCAAGCAGTTTACCAATGCTGACAGTCAGGTTCATGCACAAGTAGTAGCGATAGAGCATACTCTGCACGTCCTGATCATTGCTTAGACGGAAATACTTATCAATGAAACTGTCTAAATTAACACTTTCAATATAGCCTAAGACTTCGATCAGGTTTTGTTCAGAGGCAAAATCTATGCCGGAACGCATAAATTCATCCCAGTTGTTTTGTTGTTCCTCGTTTCTGATTCGTTCCTGGTCCAAGCTTAAAATGCTTGAACGGTTCAAATTGCTGTGGCGAGTATAGGCCAGCTTGGCGGCCTGCCAAGCCGCAGGTAATTCACTTAAACGCTTTACTTTGATTCCTATGCCGATTGGTGATTGTAGCTGTAGGTAGTAGGAAAGTTCGTGCTGGAAAGTCTGTAGGGCTCCGTACATCAAGTCGACGGCCTGTTCCTCTTCTGCCGAGGCTGCTAGGAAGACGAGTCTTTGGCCCTCTCGAGAAAAGACCAGCAAATTGGGAAAGGCGTCCAAATGTTGATGGGCCAAGGCTAAAATTTGACGTTGTTGCATGCGTGTAAAATGACTGAGATCGGTGTAGGCGACTACGTATTCTCGAAAATGACTAAGTGCAATCCCGAGTTCCGCCGCTCGATTTTGGGCTTCTGATACACTTAAGCCTCCGCTCAATAATTGGTTTAAAAAATGCTCAATGAGAATACGTTTTTCGTCAGGATTAGCGACTGTATTTTGAGCTTTTTGAATTTGTTCTTTTTCCCGGGCAATATCCAAGGCGACTTTGTCGAGTGTGTCCAACAGCTGTTGTGCGGTAATCGGCTTGAGTAAATAATCTTTGACACCAAGGCTGATGGCACGCTGGGCGTAAGAAAATTCATCGTGTCCCGACAAGATGATAATTCTAATCCAAGGCATGGTGCGTCTTACTTGCTG
>CAYFRY010000131.1:0-4399 GCA_964345665.1 uncultured Oscillospiraceae bacterium | reverse complement strand
ATTCTTTCGGAACAACACCGCCGACAATTGCATTTTCAAAGGCATATCCGGTTCCCGGTTCTTGCGGTTCGACTTCAATTATGACGTGACCATACTGACCACGACCACCCGATTGGCGTACGAATTTACCTTCTGCCGTGACTTTTTTGCGGATAGTTTCCTTGTAGGCCACCTGAGGTGCACCTACATTGGCTTCCACCTTGAACTCACGAAGCATACGATCCACAATGATGTCCAAATGCAATTCTCCCATACCGGAGATGATGGTCTGACCTGTATCAATATCCGTATGTGTACGGAAAGTAGGGTCCTCTTCTGCCAGTTTTTGTAAGGCAATCATCATCTTATCCTGGGAGGCTTTCGACTTAGGTTCGATAGCCACCGAAATAACAGGTTCCGGGAATTCCATAGACTCCAGAATGACCGGTGCAGCGGCATCACAAAGCGTGTCACCTGTCGTGGTATCTTTCAATCCCACAGCAGCCGCGATGTCACCTGAATAAACCTCTTGGATTTCTTCACGGTGGTTCGCATGCATCTGAAGAATTCGACCGATACGCTCCCGTTTACCCTTCGTCGTGTTCATTACATAGGAGCCTGAACTCAGCTGTCCTGAATAAACACGGAAGAAACAGAGTTTTCCGACAAAGGGGTCAACCATGACTTTAAAAGCGGAGAAAGGCGCTTCATCGGACGAAGGACGTTCTTCATCCTGATCGGTTTCGGGATTAATACCCTTAATTGCAGGAACATCCAAAGGAGAAGGCATATAGTCGATGATGGCATCAAGCATCATCTGTACACCTTTATTCTTATAGGACGAACCACACATCACAGGGGTCACTTCACAGGCGATAGTCGCTCTGCGTAAGGCGGCCTTTAACTCGGGCACGCTGATTTCCTCACCTTCAAGAAACTTCAGAGTAAGTTCCTCATCGGTTTCGGCAACACGCTCAACGAGTCTTTCACGCCACTCTTCTGCAACGGCCAGATACTCGTCGGGAATATCGGTCTCATCAAAAGCAGTACCTAAATCGTCCTTATAGATTTCTGCCTTCATAGTGACCAAGTCGATAATACCGCTGAAAGTTTCCTCCTTACCGATAGGAATTTGAATCGGTACGGGATTAGCTTTCAGACGTTCTTCAATGGTTTTCACCGCACGGAAATAGTCGGCACCCATAATGTCCATCTTGTTGATATAGGCCATTCTCGGGACTCGATAATGATCGGCCTGACGCCAAACGGTTTCAGTCTGAGGCTCAACGCCGCTTTTCGCATCAAGCAAGGTAACCGCACCGTCCAAAACACGAAGCGAACGTTCCACCTCAACGGTGAAGTCCACGTGACCCGGGGTGTCGATGATGTTGACACGACAGCCCTTCCATTGAGCGGTGGTCGCAGCCGAAGTAATGGTAATTCCACGCTCCTGCTCTTGAGCCATCCAGTCCATGGTAGCGGCACCTTCGTGCGTTTCACCAAGCTTATGAATACGTCCGGTGTAATAAAGTACGCGTTCCGTCGTTGTTGTTTTACCGGCATCAATATGAGCCATGATGCCGATATTTCTAGTGTTCTCTAAAGAGAATGCTCTTGGCATTAACTAAACTCCTTTTCCGCGCTTTTTACCATCTGAAGTGAGCAAAGGCTCTGTTGGCGTCTGCCATACGATGCATTTCTTCTTTCTTTCTGAAGGCACCGCCTGCTTCGTTAGCGGCATCCATCAATTCTCCGGCTAGACGTTCTTTCATGCTACGCTCACTTCTCTTTCTTGAGAACTGAACTAACCAGCGCAATGCGAGTGTCTGACGGCGCTCAGGACGCACTTCGATAGGCACCTGATAGTTCGCACCACCGACACGGCGGGCTTTAACTTCCAATAAGGGCATGGTATTATCCAATGCCTTGTTAAACACTTCCATAGGATCTTCAGACGTTTTCGCTTTGATAATCTCAAAGGCGTCATAACAGATTCTCTGGGCGATTCCCTTCTTTCCGTCCAACATGATGTTGTTGACCAACTTGGTCACACGTACATCGTTGTAAATCGGATCGGGAAGGATTTCTCTTGTTGGGACATGGCCTCTTCTTGGCACTTGTCTTCCCTCCTCTCATGATTATGCGGGCTTAGCCCGAAATCATAGGTACTCATTCATTCCATTCGGAATTCAATGTCAGTGTCCCGCCATGTTTATCCATAGAGGGTGTACTGATCACAGCGAATTCAACCTATCTGATTAATTTTTAACTTTCGCAGCTTTGGGTCTCTTAGCACCGTATTTGGAACGGCTCTGTTGACGATTAGCTACTCCGGCCGCATCCAGGGTACCTCTGACAATGTGATAACGCACACCGGGGAGGTCTTTCACTCTGCCACCTCTAATGAGTACGACCGAGTGTTCCTGCAAGTTGTGGCCAATACCGGGAATATAAGCCGTGACTTCCATTCCTGAGGTCAGACGAACTCTGGCGACTTTACGCAGAGCGGAGTTCGGCTTCTTCGGAGTAACCGTTTTGACGACGGTGCACACACCACGTTTCTGAGGCGAAAGCACTTCCGTAGAGCGTTTGGTCAAAGTATTCAGATTGACCTGCAAAGCCGGCGACTTCGATTTGTAGACCTTGGACTGACGTCCGGACTTAACTAATTGGTTGAATGTAGGCATCAATACATCTCCTTTCATGAAATTTAGTCATTTTGTATCTGCTGACACAAAAACTGCCCTCATCGGGCAATGACAACTTAGTTTATCATCAAAACTCGAAAAAGTACAGCACCATTTTTACTCAGTCGAAAATTTAATGTATTGATCCATACCCTTATAAATATCTTTTCGCCAAGTACCGAAACGATAGTACGTGAAAGACACAATAAGGCCGATGAGCCAACCGATGGGAAAAGAAAAATACAAATAGTCTTTACCGAAATAATGAACCAATACTGTCGCCGCAGGCACTCGGGCAAGCCACAGTGAAATGAACGTAGAGCTCATGGCCATCACCGTCTTATTCAATCCACGCAATACACCGTTTATGGAAAAAAGCGCGGCCAAAATAAAGAAAAAGGGCAACACACTGTGTAGGTAGGTCACTCCGGCTGAAACAACCTCCTCATCCGGCGTAAAAAGAGACATCATCCAAGCGGATAAAGGATAAATAATAAGACTAATTGCGATAGCCGTACTCACACTTAATACTAAGCCGGCTTTAGCACCTTTGAACAAGCGATCTGTTTTTCGAGCGCCGAGATTCTGCCCGGTAAAAGTTGTAATAGCCGTGGTAAAACTTTGCAGAGGCATAAAAACAAACGTGTCGATTTTATTCGCCGCATTGAATCCGGCTGCGAAAACAGAACCTTGTGCATTAACCAGGCCTGTTATAACGAAAATTCCAAGCGAAAAGAGAGCCTGCTGTATACCGGACGGGATGCCGAGACGTATGGAGCGTTTAAAAATCTCGTGATCGTATCGGAGTTCACGAAAACGGATATTCATGTAGGGGTATTTTCTATTGATATAAAAGATACCTAAAACCCAGGAAACAAATTGAGCGATAATGGTCGCCAAAGCAACGCCTGAAACGCCCATCCCTAAAACTACACCGAGCAAAAGGTCAAGCACGATATTAACGATTGTTGCGATAATAAGAAAAATCAGAGAAGTAAGCGAATCACCCATCCCTTGAAGAAGACCGGCATTCATGTTGTAGCCCATTTGTCCAATTAAACCGGCAAACACAATCTGCATATAGACAACAGAAAGCTCAAGCGTACCGTCATCGGGAACACGCATCAATTGTAAAATAGGCCTGGCCAGGAAAATGCCTAAAATACTGAACGGTATAATTCCTATGATCATGACACGGTACATGGTCCCTACCGTACGCGACAAGTCATCGTACTGCTTAGCACCCGCATACTGCGAAATAATAATCATCGCACCCAAACCGATTCCGATAAAGAGAGAGCTGAGCAGCATGATAAAAGGGAAACCGTTACCTACAGCCGCCAAAGCTTTGTGGCCGGAAAACTGTCCGACGACAATACTATCCACCGTGTTGTAGAGTTGCTGAAAAATATTCCCGATTAAAAGTGGTACAGAAAACTTGAAGAGGAGCCGATAGGGGCTGCCCTTCGTCATATCCGCTACCAGAAAACGTTTAATAAAACGGTCGGTCCGTGACATTTAGGCTTCCAAATATGTCCTTCCGCCCATGAATTTCCGTAAAACCTCAGGAATTCGTACCCGTCCGTCCGCCTCTTGATTTTGTTCCAGAATGGCAGGGAAAATGCGTGAAGTCGCTAAACCTGAAGCATTCAAAGTATGCGCAAAGGTAAGGCTTCCGTCGGCTTTACGCATACGGATATTCCCTCTTGTCGCCTGATAATCCAGAGCATTGG
>CAYFRY010000130.1:0-4430 GCA_964345665.1 uncultured Oscillospiraceae bacterium | reverse complement strand
TCCGTGCCTTGGAATATGCAGCATAGCGATGGCTCCCATGCGATTGAGGACCTTCAGATGTTTTTTCGGGAAAAAGTCAAAGACACGAATTTCCGCCTCGGGTAAATACTTCGGAGTTCTGGTCAGATAGGATTTGACGCCTAAAAAACCGCCCTCCCGAATGTGTTTCTCCAACAGCTCAGCCGGTTCAGCCGGATCAGAATAGTAGAGTGCCGGCCAGCCTGTCTCAGCCGAGGCCTTCGAAACGTAGGCATTATTCAGCTCCCAACCGCCGCGGCTGGTAAACATCAAAGCCTTGACGTCTTTCCCCGGAAACATCAGTCGATAGGTTTCCTGTAAGTCCTCAATGGAGTTGTCCAGTGCGACCAAGGAGGGCCAGAGCACCGCACGTCCGTCTCGCTTCCGATCTTTGGGAAGATTGGAATCCAGCCACACATGCGTATGCATGTCAATTATTTTATCCGGTAAAAAATCTCGAAGCTCTTCTTCATATATTTTCTTGTCATACTCACGAACTTCAAACAGTGCCATCTCATCTTCTCCTTTTCATTGAAAAAACCGGGTTTCCTGAACATGCAGCAGCCGAAGTACTGCTTTTCAACAGGTATCCTTCGTTTTGATTAACCCTTAACCGCACCTGCAGAAATACCTTTAATGAAGTATTTTTGCAAAGCGACATAGAGAATAACCATCGGGATCGTAACTAATAACATGCCGGTAAAAGCATAGCCTAATTCAGATCCCCTCGCACCGAAGAAGCCGGTGATGCCAACCATTAAAGTGGGATTTCTATTTTCATTAAGCAATGTTCTTGAGACCAAATAGTCATTCCACATGCCGACACCCTGGCGGATACAGCAGGTTGCCGTAACCGGGGCCAAGAGCGGTAAGAAAACATTGTAATAGGTACGGAAAGTTGAGCAGCCGTCAATATAAGCGGCCTCCTCCAATTCTTTCGGTAAATCTTCCATAAATCCTGAATATAAGAACACACAAAAGGGCATATTCCATGCGGCCTGCACTAAAACACAGCCCCAGATGGTATTGTACAAATTCAACTTCGTCGCCAATGTAGCCAGAGGCAAGAGGCAACCGATAAAAGGGATAACCATTAAAGTAACAATTAACTTGTAATAGTTTTTAAAAATACGGCTCTTAATTCTCGCTACGGCGAAACCGGCCATAGAGGCGAAAACGATGTCGATGACAAGAGCCATGACGGTAATAAAACCTGTATTCCACAAGGCTCGCCAATAATCCATCTTTTTAATGACGTAGGGAAAGTTATCCAGAGTAAACGTCTCTTTATTGATCGTCAGAGGGAATTTAATAATGTCTGTTCTGGACTTAAATGCACCGATGACAAAGTAATAGATAGGAATCAGCATGATAATCGTTGCTACGATCAAAACGATTTCCGAAAGATATAATTTTCTCTTGCCCAAAGCTTTCATCTGACACTCGCCTCCCTTCTTTTCAAATAAACCAACTGGACCAGTGAGATAGCCACTATGATTATGAGAAGCAATACAGACAGTGCCGAACCTCGGCCATAGTCAAGGTCTTGGAAACCGTAGAAAAAGATTCTCTGGGTAATCAAGAGCGTTGATCTACCCGGCAGACCTCTGGAAATATTGAAAGGCAATTCATAAGCTTTAAAGCCGGCAATAGTCGTCGTAATAATATTAATGGTGAGGGAAGAAGCCATCATGGGAATCGTCACAAAGCGCAACTGCTGAAACTGAGAAGCTCCGTCCAGAGACGCCGCCTCGTATAAATCCTGAGAAATCGCCTGCAGACCGGCCATAAAAACCACTACGCACAAGCCGATTTGTACCCAAGTTGCACCGACAATAACCGCAACATTCGTAAGACCTCGGGTTTCCAACCAATTAATCGGAGCAACGTTAACGGTACCCAATATTTTATTGATTACACCGTTCTTATAGTTATACATGGTTCTCCATAACAAACCGACAACGGTACCGGAAAGAAGAGCCGGGAGAAACCAAAGAGAACGCATCACGCTGCGTGGCGTGCGCCCCTTGCCTTTTTTATCAAGGACCAAGGCGGTAAAAAAAGCAATCAATACCGTCAGCGCTGTAGAACCGATGGCGAAGGTAATGGTTGCAATCATCATTTCGCTAAAACCGTCTATTTCATGTAAGTGTTTATAATTCTCCAGCCCAACGAAGTTATAAGTTTTGGTTAGACCATCCCAGTCGGTAAGGCTATAACGAAAGACCTCCAAAAGCGGATAGATCATAAAAATAGCGCAGAGAACAAAAGATGGCAAAATAAAAAGCAGACCGAATCTACGCTTCGTTTTTTCAAACGTGCTGATCGGATTACTGCCGAGCTTAGCAAATGGCTTCATTGAATCCCTCCTGTCTTGAAGCATTGGAGTATAGAATTTAGGCTGATGCGCTCAGATATCTTCTTAAAATGATGTGCGAATATTCTGCATTCGCATTTTCCTCAATTGATTGAATTCACAGCCAAGATCATGCCGTTTTGGACAAACTTATATCCTTTTCACTCAACATGGAATTTAGCGGATTGGGAATCTTTAAGAAATTTGCTCTGATGAAGGGACAAGCCCTTCATCAGAGCAAGCTTATTCAATTTTGAAAAAAGCAAAAGGCTTATTGAGCTTTAAAGGATTTCGGCAACATTTCAGCAAACTTGTCAATCACAGCCGTTGCATCAATATCACCCGAGAAAAGACCGCCGATTGCAGCGACCGCAGCATCTCTGAACTCTGCAGCATAGAGGTTAAACCCGAAGAGAACAAAGGGAGCTTTACCCATTTCTTCTACGACAGGACCCATAGCATCCGGCAGAACAATCTGATCGCCGGTCATATTGGTAATGACAGGAACCGTGCCGCGGGCATTTTGAATCAGCTGGAAGTTTTCAGCTTCAAACACCCAGTTAAAGAAGGTTTCAACCGCTTCCTGCTCTGCTTCTGTACGATTAGGATTGACCGTAACACTGAAGCCAGTTTCCGGAGAAGCGGAAATCCAAGTCGTTTGACCGTCTCCGAAGGCAGGCACGGCGGCGGCGACATTTTCTTCACCGGACAAGCTAGCAATCGCATCAATCAAGATACCGCCATTCCAGTTTCCTGCCAAACACATCGCGGCCGAACCGTCCGCCATGTAAGCGGCTGCATCTTCTTCTAACGCGGTCGCGGTACCGGTCAGGAAGTAAGGAGCAATCGCATCCAATCTGGTAATCAATTCCGGATAGGCCTTCCAATCAAAAGTGCCGTTCATAAAATCCTCTTGATAGGCGGCCGCTTTGTCTGCATCATTCATAATGTTGGCCAAGATCATTTCAACCGGCATAAAGGCGGTCGTGTGTTTTCCGGCCGCAGTAACCAGAGGAGCCGCGTCTGTCTTTTCATCAATATCCGCGCAGCACTGCAGTAATTCGTCCCAGTTTGTAGGTATGGTTTCCCAACCGGCTTCCTTTAAGATTTCCATGTTATAGAAGAAGCAGGCAAAAGCCGCACCTTGGCACATACCATAGAGTTTACCGTCATAAGTATAAGAATCTTTATAGGCTTGAGACATGTAGGCTGCACATGGGTAATTCGTTAAATCTTCCAGCATGTTTTCAGCAACCATCTTATCCATTTCTGCCGTTCTGGAAATTTGAATGACATCGGGTAAATCATTAGCGGCCATACGGGTTGCCATGAAAGTAGCGTCCTCACCCAGACCGACATGATCAACCTGAATCCAAGGATATTGCTCTTCAAAGCGCTCTTCCATTTCATCCCAGGCATCCGCCCAGTCAACCTGAGCAATCCACACTTCGATTGTAACTTCTTCACGCTCTACATCTTCGGTAGCAGGAGCTTCTGTTTCTGCAGCGGCTGCTTCCGTCTTTGCTGCTGTTGCGGCTTCCGTAGCTTTCGTTTCTCCACCACCGGATCCACAAGCGATTACTCCCAGCATCATAGCCATAGCGAGTAATAGGGCTGTCATTTTTTTCATTGTTTTACATCCTCCTTGTTTGTCTTTTTGTTTTACAGACCGTAAACCTCGCCAAGCAAACCCGCACAGCGTTTGTATTCTTCAAACCGCTTCGCGTACGCGCTTACCGCTTCAGGTCTCGGTCGTATCACACGTTCTTGGACGGCCAGGCGTTTGTATCCTTCTTCGACGTTCCGATAAACAGCGGAACCTACACCTGCCAGGATGGCCGCACCGACACAAGCTAAATCAGCCACTTTCGGAACGCGGACCGGCAGATTGGAAATATCCGCCAGCATTTGGCTCCAAAGCTGACTTTTAGAAGCGCCTCCCGCAAGCTTCAAACCTTCCTTCGAAGCTTTTACCTTAAACGCTTCCATCATCCAGATAATCTGGAAAGAAACACCTTCCATAATGGCACGAGCAAGATGAAAACGATCGTGCATC
>CAYFRY010000129.1:1865-4431 GCA_964345665.1 uncultured Oscillospiraceae bacterium | reverse complement strand
CAAATTATGAGGCTGATTGAAGGAGGACAGACCGCTCGTCAAATCATGGCCCGTGAGGCTATGGAAAATGCACTGCGTGTGGTCATGGCGCTGGGCGGATCTACGAACTCTGTTTTACACATGCTTGCCATTTCCAGAGAAGCGGGCGCGGCACTCAGCATAGATGATGTGGAACGTCTCAGTAGCAGTACCCCCCAGCTTTGTAAGCTTAATCCGGCAGGTAATGACTACCTGATTGACTTGGAACCGGAGGGCGGTATTTCAGCTGTTTTGGCTGAACTTAATAAAAAAGCTATTATCCATGCGGATAACCCCAGTGTGGATGGAAAAATATCGGACCGTTTTGTGAACTTACCCAAGTATCGTCGTATCATTCGTGACATTGCGAATCCTATTTCGGAAGACGGTGGATTGGCTGTTTTGAAAGGAAACTTAGCAGTCGAGGGCTCTGTGGTAAAAAAGGGCGCCGTTGATGCTGAAATGTTGGTACATCAGGGCCCTGCACGTGTTTTTGAAAGTGAAGAAGACGCGATAACGGCTATCTTCTCGGGTCAAATCAAAGCGGGTGACGTCGTGGTGATTCGTTTTGAAGGGCCGCAAGGCGGTCCGGGTATGGCGGAGATGCTTAGCCCGACTTCGGCTTTGGCAGGCATGGGTCTGGCTCAAAGCGTGGCGCTCCTGACCGATGGCCGTTTTTCCGGTGCAACCAGAGGGGCTTCGATTGGGCATGTCTGCCCGGAAGCCACTATGGGCGGACTGATTGCCAAAGTACAAGAGGGGGATATTATTTCTATTGATATTCCCAAACGTAAATTGGAATTACTCGTTGATGAGGCTGTTTTGGCAGAACGTACGCCGGCGAAGGCGCCGGTTCGCCACCTGAGCGGTGTGCTGGCCCGTTATGCGAAGCAAGTCGGTAAGGCCTCGGAGGGTGCTTGTTATCAAGAATAATCATTAAGGCAGTGACTTGCTATAACTGCCTTACCAGAAAGAAGAGGAGACGCGCTTATGAATGGTGCAGAAGCAGTCGTTAAATTTTTACAAAAAAAAAATGTGGATACCGCATTCGGTTATCCCGGTGGCCCGGTTTTGGTTCTCTACGAAGCCATCTATCGTCTTGACTTTCCCCATATCCTGGCCCGCCATGAACAAGGAGCGGGTCATGCTGCCGAAGGCTATGCCAGAGCGACGGGAAAACCCGGTGTGGTTTTCGCAACTTCGGGTCCCGGTGCGACTAATTTGGTCACAGGTATTGCGGATGCGTATTTAGACTCCGTTCCGCTCTTGGCGATTACCGGTGCCGTAGCTCGTAAGGATATCGGCCGCGATGCTTTCCAAGAAGCCGATATTACGGGTATTACGGACCCAGTAACGAAATACAGCTACCTGGTCATGGAACCTGAGCAACTTTTGCCGATACTGGAAGAAGCTTGGAACCTGACAACCAGTGGTCGTCCCGGCCCTGTTTTAGTTAATATTCCTAAGGATTTATTAGCGGCTAAAATCGAAGAAAAACCAAATAAGGCCAAAGCCTATCTGCCGCTCAGACCGAAACCGATTAAGACGGTCACACAAATTGATAAGGTTGTCACTCATCTTAAGGCAGCTAAAAGGCCCTTGCTTCTTATCGGTGGCGGTTGCATCATTTCACCGGATGCGCCTGAGGCAATTAACGAATTTGTTGATAAGGTTCAAATTCCTACGGCGATGACCTTAATGGCGAAAGGTGCTTTGTCGGATACGCATCCTTTGAATTTAGGTATGGCCGGCATGCACGGTACGCTTCATGCCAATCGTGCCATGGTGGAATGCGACTTGCTTTTGGCGGTAGGTTGTCGTTTTACCGATCGCGTCATTGCCAATCCCGATAAGTATTCAAAAGTAAAAGGACGCACGATTATTCATGTCGATATAGACCCTGCCGAAATCGGTAAAAATGTTACGCCAAGCATTGAAATAGAGGATGATGCAGGTGACTTCTTTAAGATTCTTAACGATAAGATTGATAAGGAAGAGGATTTTAATACAGATTGGCAGGCGTGGAAAGATTCAATAGAAGAGCTCGGTGTTCGTTTCAAAGCCAAAGTAGATGAAGTCGCTAAGAGACAGGAACCTCTTTTGCCGCAGTATGTAGTGAGAACGATGTCAAAAATGACAGAGGGCATGAATCCTATCGTTGTAACGGACGTCGGTCAACACCAAATGTTTGCCTGTCAGCACTATGATGTAGAGTCACCGAGATCTTTCCTTACTTCCGGTGGTCTTGGAACAATGGGCTTCGGTCTGCCTGCTGCTATCGGTGCTTCAAAAGCATACCCGGATCGTCTTACTGTGGCCATCGTCGGTGACGGCGGTTTCCAAATGACCCTACAGGAGCTGGGCTTGTTTGAAGCGCTGGATCTTCCTCTTGTTGTGGTTATTATGGATAATGGTACCCTTGGTATGGTCAGACAGTGGCAGGAGCTCTTTTTCTCGGAGCATTACAGCCACTCTATGCTGAACAATAATCCTGATTTTGTAAAAATCGCGGAGGCTTATGGTATAAAAGGCAGTTTGGTCAATACAC
>CAYFRY010000129.1:0-1855 GCA_964345665.1 uncultured Oscillospiraceae bacterium | reverse complement strand
CACCTGAGGAGTTGGAAGTCGCCTTCTCTGAAGCGATTGCCGCGAAAAAACCTCGCCTCTTACACGTTAACGTACGCCAGAAGGAAAATGTGTATCCCATGGTACCGGCAGGTAAGGATGCGGAAGAAATCATTATGCCCGGCATGACGGATTAAGACTTGATCTTTTGAGCGAATATTTTAGTCTTGAGGCATTGAGAATATTTAAGATTTAGAGTGTTTTTATAACCTTATGGCTTCAAATAAAAGCTGAAACCCCTTGCAAGACGGCAAGCGAGTTTCAGCTTTTTATAAGTCCCAGGGACAATATCGTCAGGTTTCTAAAGCTGGAAAATCAAGCTGTGAGACTGATCCTCTTCGCATTAAAGGATAATTCGTCATCAAATCATGAGGATTCTGACTTAATCCATTATTTTAAGAAGACGTTCATAAGCCTTTTGCCAGCAGGGAAGATGATTGGATTGATAAGTTTGTACCATTTCGGAATGACGTACGACCTGTCGTAATTATTCCATGCTATCAAGCAATCCTAAAGCCTTAGTCTGCATTAGAAGATTACCCAGAGCCGCACCCTCAACAGGACCTGTTACTACAGGTCGGTTAATTGAGTCAGCAACCATTTGGTTCAGCATCTTGTTGTTGATGCCACCGCCTACGATGTTCAGTTGATCAATTCGCTCACCCTTTATTTCTTCCAGACGTTCCAAGGCCCAACGATATTTTAATGCTAAGGATTCGTAGATTGTTCTGGCTACTTGACCGATTCCCTCAGGAACAGGCTCGCCGATTTTTCTACAGTAGTTCTGCACCTTGCTCACCATATCTCCTCCGGCGAAGAACTCACCGTGGTCCGGATCAATAATACTTCGGAAAGCCTCGGCCTTTTCAGCCTCTTCTACAATTTCATCCCATGTATAAGTGAAACCGGTTTTGATTGCCCAATCGCGGCGACACTCTTGAACGAGCCAAAGCCCCATGATGTTTTTTAAGGAATCCCCCTTGCACCGTACCTTCGTTGGAAAAATTAGCTTCACGTACCGTATCGGTCAAAATAGGATGGTCCGTTTCAACACCAAACAATGACCAAGTTCCACTAGAGCAAAAAGCAAAGTTGCCGCGACCTGGAATCGCTGCAACTGCAGAAGCCGTGTCATGGGTACCGACGGCAGCGAATTTAGACTGGTTTATTCCAAGCTCTTCAGCTCATTCAGCACGGAGTTGACCACGGAGCTGTCCGGCGCGATCCATCTCCGTAAAAATATGCCGAGGCAGTCCCAAGGCCAGACCGGAGCTCACTTGGAAGTTTTGGAAATGTGTGATTTAAATCGTCATTTAGAACATGTTACAGATGAGGAAGTACTTGTTAAACGCCAAGAGATTACAGATTTCTTCCGTATCAGTGAAACGGATGCGGCCGACCCGTTGGCTCAAAAACCCAGTGAAGAGCAATTAAATTGGTCCGCTAAAGTTGCTGTAGCACAGGAAAAAATGGTGGCGGAATTCGATCTGGACGCACTTACCTACTATTATCATGGCGCTCCGGGCGGTCATTATGAAAAAATCCAAGGCGGCTTTATTGTAGGTCACTCTCTTCTGACGGCTGAGGGTATTCCTTGTGCCGGTGAAGGTGACTTAAAGACCTGTTTAGCTATGAAAGTGTGTGATTTACTCGGTATTGGCGGTAGTTACTGTGAAATTGTCGTGACCGACTATGAGGACGGAACCCTTCTGATGGGACATGACGGACCTTTCCATTTGGCCATCGCTAAGGAAAAGCCTGTTCTTCGCGGTATGGGGCTTTATCATGGAAAACAAGGGACAGGTGTTTCGGTTGAGGCAAAGGTCAGAAGCGGACC
>CAYFRY010000128.1:2015-4476 GCA_964345665.1 uncultured Oscillospiraceae bacterium | reverse complement strand
ACGAAACCAATCGGACCGTTTTTTTTTTTTTTTGTAGCGGGAAAAAGGGCTGCGGAATCGGTAGAAAGATTTGTTGAAGATGCAGGTCGTGGTTACCGTAAGCTTGTCCCTTCACCGAAACCGCTCTCCATAGTTGAAGCGGATACAATCAGACTGATGGCTGATAGTGACATCATAACTATTTCTGCAGGTGGAGGTGGGATTCCTGTTGTCAAACGTGATACAAGATATGAAGGAATAGAAGCGGTTATTGACAAAGATTTCGCTGCAGCCAAACTTGCCGAAATCGTAAAGGCAGATTATTTGCTTATCTTAACCGCTGTTGAAAATGTTTACCTTAACTTTAATAAGCCTGATCAGAAAAAACTCGAACAGGTCAGCGTTGCTGAAATGAAACAGTATATTGAAGAGAATCAATTTGCCGCGGGTAGTATGTTGCCAAAAGTGGAAGCTTCTATTATGTTTGTCGAGAGTGTGGAAGGAGGCAAAGCCATCATCACTTCCTTGAATAACGTAAAGGCTGTTGTGGGTAAAGGCTCTGCAACAATTATTACGAATTAAGTCTTAATTATTCGTTCAAATAAGGAGGAACTTATGGCTAAGGCGGTTATTTTTGATGTGGACGGTACACTACTGGATACAGAGCGCCTTTATATGGAAGCTTGGCGGCAGGCAGGTCTCTTACTTGGCTATACAATCCCTTATGAAGCACTGCTCAAGACCCGCGCTGTCTCAAAATCCGTATCTGTCCGTGTATTTCAAGATTATCTTGGAGAAGATTTTCCCTACGATGCAGTCATGGAAAAGCGTCTTCTTATTGGTGATTCGCTCATTCAAGCGTCAACAGCTAAGGACTTAGTCAAACCCGGTGTAGAGCATGTTTTGCGTGCTTTAAAAACCGAAGGATATAGGATGGCTGTGGCTTCCAGCACCAATCAATCCAAAACCCGATCAAATTTGGAGCGTGCCGGACTTTTGGACCGGTTCTCGGTTGTAATAGGAGGTGATATGGTCATAAGGGGAAAGCCGGAGCCAGATATTTTTCTTCTGGCCGCTGAGAAATTGAAGGTCGCTCCTTCTGACTGTATTGTAGTCGGTGATACTCCGGCGGATGTTTTTGCCGCACATGCTGCCGGAATGCGGGTTTATCTGATCCCTGATCAGGTCCCGGCCAATGAACAAACGGAAGCACTGAGCCAACGTGTCTTGGAAGGCATGGATCAGCTTCTCACAGCATTAAATGAGGAAGAAGGGTCCCGATCAAGTAAAGTAACGGCAGATTTATGACATTGAACATCGGTCTGACTTTTTCGTGGCCAAGCGATTTGCTGTTATTTAAACAAAAACCTTGGGATGAGCAAAGATAATCTTGTTAAGATATACAAAAAAACAAGTCTTCATTTATAATACTGTTAACAGAACAAGATTCATTTGAAAAAGACGAGCACTCCGCAAAGATCCTTTGATCGGAGCAAGGCTTGGTCAAGTATGAATGAAAGATAGGAGAGATAAGATGGAACTTAATTTACGTCCGGCTTCAGAATGTAAGTATGATGAGGTTTCTTTAGGAGAGGTGATGCTTCGTTTAGATCCGGGTGAGGGACGTGTCCGCACGACGCGGCATTTTGCGGCTTCCGAAGGTGGTGGCGAATACAATGTGGCTCGTGGTTTGAAGCGTTGTTTCGGTCTTCGTACCGCGGTAGTCACCGCTCTTGCGGATAACGACATCGGTTATCTTATTGAAGATTTAATTTATCAAGGCGGTGTGGATACCTCTTACATCAAATGGATGGAATTTGAAGGGGTGGGTCGTACCGTTCGTAACGGACTGAACTTTACGGAAAGAGGCTTCGGCGTCCGTGGCGCTTTGGGTGTTTCTGATCGTGCCAATACAGCGGTCAGCCAACTCAAACCGGGTGACATTGACTGGGATAAACTTTTCGGTGAGGAGGGCGTACGTTGGTTCCATACGGGCGGAATTTTCGCCGCACTTTCCGAGTCGACGGCAGCTCTTGTTATTGAAGCGGTCAAAGCGGCTAAAAAATACGGAACGATTACCAGCTATGACCTCAATTATCGTCCCTCTTTGTGGAATGCCATTGGCGGTAAGGCGAAATGCCAAGAAGTCAATAAGGAAATTGCGAAGTACATCGATGTGATGATCGGTAATGAGGAAGACTACACGGCCTGTCTCGGTTTTGAAATTGAGGGAGCGGATAAAGAGTTAAAAACTTTGGATTTGGAAGGCTATAAGAAAATGCTGAATGAAGCGGCCAAAGTCTATCCGAACTTTAAAGTAATGGGTAATACGCTGCGCGAAGTGCATACGGCTTCGGATAACGATTGGTCTGCGATGGCTTGGTACAAGGGTGAAATTTTCAAGGCGAGACAGTACGACCACCTCGAGATTTTTGACCGCGTCGGTGGTGGTGACAGCTTTGCCTCCGGGTTGATTTACGGG
>CAYFRY010000128.1:0-2005 GCA_964345665.1 uncultured Oscillospiraceae bacterium | reverse complement strand
CTGATGACGACCGGTGACGTCGAACTGGCCGTAAATTATGGTGCGGCTCATGGTGCGCTGGCGATGACGACGCCGGGCGACACCAGCATGGCAAGAAAGTCCGAAGTAGAGAAGTTGATGCGCGGTGGTTCCGCACGTGTTCAACGTTAATCAGTGCCTATCCGAATTAGAAGGGGCTGTCTCAAAAGTGAGGCAGTCTCTTTTATCTTGAGTATACTCCTCATCCCATCCTGTCGATTTTTCAAGTTCTGTAACGG
Source organism: uncultured Oscillospiraceae bacterium (assembly GCA_964345665.1). GTDB lineage: Bacteria > Bacillota > Clostridia > Saccharofermentanales > Fastidiosipilaceae > JAXGQD01. The sequence goes on along the minus strand of CAYFRY010000128.1, from coordinate 1,748 downwards.
CTGCATTTTTTCTTCGTTCGGTTTGGATCTTTTTGCAATTAGTGTACAAACGGCTTAAAAATTCCGGCATCCAGGTGCTTCCATTTCATCCTGTATAGTCGGGGAGGGCCTTTAAGTGCATCTTTCGCAATATCGGCATTTAGAACACAGAACAGCTCTTTGCCAGACGAAACTCGAAATAAGGCCGTCATAGTAATGGAAGAGAGAAAATCTTAAAACAAACGATTCCTCAAGCGCTATACAAATGATTCGCCGCTTCTTCCAGTTCACCGATATCCCATAGCAAGCGTGTGATGATGTACTTGTCACGAATATCTTTCGTGGCCATGAAAGTCTCTCGCAGAGAAGGCTCCTCGATTTCCAAGTCGTATACGGAGGACGGAGCCTTGATGAGTTCCAAGAGAGAAGGTACAACCGCGGTTTGAGCCAGAGTGTCGCTTAGGACGGTTTGTATTTCAGGCCACTTCTCCAAAATGCGTTCCAAGCGAGAGGCGTGTAAATCCGGAGCATATTTTTTTTCTTTTCGTTCGAGGAGAATCAAAGCTTCTGCCGCAGAACCGAGCAGGCTTCGCAATTTTTCGTTCCATTTTTCCAAAGAAAATTCAGAGGCATGATACAGTGCCTTCTCACGATTGACCGTTAAGCCGGACAGGAATTCGAAAGCGCGCAGACTTTCCAGAGTTCCGACTAAACATTGAAGACCGTGCGCATCTGCTTTCAGGTTCAAGGCGGAAGAGCGCATATCCAAAATGTGAGAAAAATAATGCTCGGTGCCGGAGGCGGGACGCGAAACACCGGCAAGACTCATGGCTAATCCGGAAAGCGTTAAACCTTTCATTAAAGCTTCGGCGGTTTCGGGTCGGCGTTCAAGAATGCCGGAAGCAGTGGCCATACATTCGCTAAGCGATTTTCGCACCAAAGCCGCAATTTCGGGACAATAATACTCGCCCGTGATTAAGTGAGAAATCTGCCAATCCGCCAAACTGATGTACTTGGCCAAAATATCGCCGAAACCGGCTTGAAACATGCGTACGGGAGCAGAGCATAAGACCTCGGTATCTGCCAAAATGAGATCGGGAAGTTGTGAGGGCAAGCTGACTTTTACGCCATCGAAATTCATGGAAGAAGTGGAAGATGCATAGCCATCCATGGAAGGGGCAGTGGGGATAATGATATAAGGACGAGCACTGAGGTGGGCCAAGATTTTACCAATATCATTCAAACAGCCTGAGCCGACGGCAACAATGAGGTCACAGCCGGTATCAAAAGCCATAGAGGCCTGTCCTACGGCTTCATTATTCGGCTCCAAATGCGCTTGAGGATACTCATAGCAGGATACAGGAATACAGCTCTTTTCCAGTATGTTCAGAACATGATTCGCTGCAGCTAAGCGTGTGTTGGCATCGCATAAGATAAAAACCTTAGAGCCGCCGAAGTTTTTAATCCAATCAGGCAGTTCTTCCAATGCCCCCTGTTTCAGAACAAAAGCGCCTAATGAAGCTTCATGCTTACGGCCACAAACACAGTCGGAAATTTTGGCCTGTCCCAATTCAGCAATACTCATTTCGATCAGTGCTTTTTTCATCTCGAACACAACTCCTTTATCCCATACAATTCAAAGCTCTTTCGTATCATTAAGTCCAATATTTTCCTACGTTTTCTAAAACGAAATCAGGCTTTACCGGGTGGGATTCCAAATCAGTCAAAACGGTCTCCCCACTTAGGACACAAACGCTTGTAACACCTGC
>CAYFRY010000127.1:0-4487 GCA_964345665.1 uncultured Oscillospiraceae bacterium | reverse complement strand
GTCTTCGCCTCCAACTTGCTCGAACATCTGGAGCGGCCGGCGACCGCCCTGCTGCTCGCCGAGTCGGCCCGGGTGCTGCGGGCGGACGGAATCCTCATACTGCCGCAACCAAACTTCCGGGTCTACCGTCAGGCATAACCCAAGGACCGAAGCCGTGATTCTTGGTCAGTCCTTCTTTTAAGACCGTCAACGGTAAAGGATTATCTTCTCCATAGGCACTGAGGTCATCCGGTAACTCCGCCACATAAATGCGACCGGGATGGTTCCAGTCCTCTTTAAACTCATGATCCGACTTCAAGCAGCAAGCAATAAGATAATGCTTCTCACCCACCGTCAAAATATCGAAACGATGCACGAAAGGCAGCGGGGTTAAGCTGCGAATCGACCACGTATGTTCCTCTTGGAGATTCGCTACGGGCGTGCCGTCCGCCTTAACAGGTTCCGCTACAACCAGATAAGCCTCTTTGGAATCGTTGGGCGAAAAGAACTTATGGGTTGAAAGGAAAGCACCGTTACTTCCGGGCAGCTGCTTCATCGTCATAATGCCGCCGGGTTCGGACCAAATCGTCTCAATATAATCGCCATTCAAAGTAAAGCGCTGACAATCCCCCGCTTTTTCTGTGGCGACCAGGAAGGATCTTTCACCCCCGCTTTCCAGCATGGTGATTGCATAGCATTTCGGCATACTTGCGATGATTTTCTTTTCTGCTTTCATCTTATTCCTCCCTTCTTAATTCTTGTCGTAGTAAGCCCCGGGGCCTTGTTTACGTAATAAATGTTTGTCTTTGATACGATCGGGGGCCGGTTTGACATCCGGATTGAGCCTCTCGGTTCTGGCGGCCATTTTAGCCACCTCTTCCAAAACAACGGCATTGTGCACAGCCTCGTGCGCGTCTTTGCCCCACGAGAAGGGAGCGTGATTCATGCAAAGTACTGAAGGAACATGGGAAGGGTTGATATCAGCGAAGGTCTCGATAATAACCTTACCCGTATTCGCTTCATAAGCCTCATCAATTTCTTCCTGTGTTAGATTACGTGTACAAGGAACGCTGCCGTAGAAATAGTCAGCTTGTGTCGTGCCGTAGAGAGGTATCTCACGACCGGCCTGTGCCCATGATGTCGCCCAAGGGGAATGCGTATGGACAATACCACCCACCTCCGGAAAGGCTTTGTAGAGTGCCACATGAGTAGGGGTATCCGAGGAAGGTTTATATTTACCTTCAACCACATTACCCTCAAGATCCACCACAACCATGTCCTCTGCCGTCATGCCGTCATAAGAGACGCCGCTCGGTTTAATGACGACCAAGCCGGACTCTCGGTCGATGCCGCTGACGTTACCCCAGGTAAAGGTAACCAAGTTATACTTCACCAAGTCTAAATTCGCTTGACATACTTCTTTTTTTAATGCTTCTAACATAGTTTGCTCCGTTTCTTATGCTGTGCTTTGCCATCACAATCAGGCAAAAACTTCATCCAATTTACCTCTTAAAAATTGAGCCGCGAAAGCAAGATCGCCTCGCCAATCCTCTGCACCGATATACCAAAATTCACCGGTGAAGTAGCGAACACCTTGCGCCTTCAGTTCTTGAAGACAGGGAATGTATTCCGTATGACCCGTACCGAAAGGAATCTCACGGTAGTGACCCGGAATCGTTTCTTTTAAGTGTGTGGCAAAAATCGAGCCCCGACCGCTTTGGATGTCCTCTATCAAATCATGACCATGAACCAGAGAAGCATTCTTCAAATTTCCGATATCCGGATAGACCCCTAAGTAAGGGCTTTGAATTTGATTGACGTAGTTCATCGCTTTGCCGACGGTATCCATAAAGGGGGTTTCCATCGTTTCAAAACCGAGCATCACCGACTTTTTCGCTGCCATTTCAACGGCCTTTTGAAGGTTTTCGGCAAACAGTGCCCGCGTTTCATCGTCTCCTTTTTCGTAGTAGACGTCATAGCCCGCGAGCTGGATGATGCGAATTCCGAAATCAACGGCAAAGTCAATGGCCTTCTCCATAATCTCCAAACTTCTTGCACGTACGGCCGGGTCATGGCTTCCCAGCGGGAAACGCCTGTGACCGGAAAGGCACATGGAACTGACCGGTACACCGACTTCCACGATAGCCTCCCTGAGTTCTTTTTTCTCAGCCTCCGTCCAATCCAAACGTGCTAATTTATCATCTTTTTCATCAATACTGATTTCCAGGTGGTCAAAACCCGCTGCCTTCGCTTCTTGCAGTTTTTCTTTCCAGCTGAGCGTGGCAGGCATGGATTTTTCATAAAGACCGAGTTGATACGTCTTCATAGCTCTCTCCTACTCTTTATGCTTGCTGTTTAGCCAAAAGCGCTTTTACTTCTTCCGTTGTGTTGCACTTTAAGATTTCCTCGGCATTTCTCTTAGCGTCCGAGAAGTTCAGGCTACGAACTTTCTCTTTTACCAGCGGGGTTTCGCTGGCTGCCATGGAGAACTCATCTAAGCCGAAGCCTAAGAGCATTTCTACGGCCATAGCGTCACTGGCGAACTCACCGCACATACCGACTTCAATATTTTCGGCATGACCTGCCTGAATAATTTGATAAATGGCTCTGAGCACTGCGGGATTATAGGTGTCATAGAGATGTGCAATGCGGTCGTTGCCACGGTCAACTGCCAGCACATACTGCGTCAAGTCGTTGGTGCCGATACTGAAGAAAGCGGCATGTTTAGCCAATTCTCTCGCCATAAAGACAGCCGCCGGTGTTTCAACCATAATGCCTACGGGAACGGCCTCGTTGAAGTCCAGACCTTCATTTTTAAGCTCGGTTTTACACTCTTCAATAATGCCCTTAGCGGTCAGAAGCTCGTCAACAGAAATAATCATTGGCAGCATAATACGAATCGGGCCGAAGGCGGAGGCACGGAGCAGCGCACGAATTTGGGTTTTGAAAACATCAACACGGTCCAGGCACATGCGGATGGCGCGATAACCGAGGAAGGGATTTTCTTCCACGGGGAACTCAAAATAACTGAGGCCCTTATCACCACCGATATCCAAGGTACGGATGATCAGCTCGCCGTTAAGCGTCGTGATGGCTTCTTTATAAACCGCATATTGCTCTTCTTCCGTCGGGAAACGGTCGCCCTCCATAAAGAGGAACTCGCTGCGGAACAAACCCACACCATTGACGTTATACTGTAAAGCGTTGCGGATATCCTGTACGTTACCTACGTTTGCGTAAGCCTTAATTTCGTGTCCGTCTTTAGTTACAGCCGGAAGCTTGGACTGCTCTTCGAGTTGTTTTTGACGAATGGCGTATTTCTCTTGCTCTCGCTTAAAGTTCTCTTGGAAGGCATCATCCGGATTAAGCGTGATGTCACCGCTTGCCGCATCAAAGGCGATCATCATATTTTCAGTAACCGCTTCCATGATACCCGTAGCGCCGACTAAAGCGGGAATACCCAAGCTGCGTGCCATGATGCTGACATGTGAGGTGGTCCCGCCTTTTTCCGTAATAAAGCCTTTAACCAACTCAAGATCTAAGTTGGCCGTATCTGAAGGGGCCAAGTCTTCCGCAATGATGATGGAGGGTTTTTTCATATGGGCAAAACGATTCGTGGAACGTCCCTGCAGGGCCGCTTGAATACGATTGCCGACGTCCGCGACATCAGCGGCGCGTTCGCGCATGTATTCATCGTCCATCGATTCGAAAATCATTTTCATTTCCATAATGGTTTCATGAACGGCAGCTTCTGCGTTTTGCTTAGAATCAATGCGATTATAAACGCCGTCCTTAATCATGAAATCATTGGCCAGAGCCAGGTGGCCCTCAAAAATGGCATTGTCCGCAGCAAGCACGGTAAGCTCTTCGGAAACCTGTTCAACCGCCTTGTCAAAACGTTGGCGCTCTGCTTCCATGCCGGCGGCATCTACAACAAGATAGTCTGCGATTTTAACTTCTTCCGTTCCTACAACAAATGCGGGAGCGAGCGCGAGACCTCGCGAAAAGGTTTTTTTGACTTTCATTGTTTTCATAATGATCTGCCTTTCTGTGCAGCCGCTATAGCTGCTGCTTCCTTAATCACTTGGACGCGTCATTGTTCAAGATGAATTTTTCAATGGCTCGTCCGACACCGTCTTCATCGTTACTGCCGGTGATGTAAGTCGCCAGCTCTTTTATTTCATCTACCGCATTGGCCATAGCAACCTTAAAACCTGCCCATCTGAACATCGGTAGATCGTTATCAAAATCTCCGCAGACCATAATCTCATCTGCGCTTAAACCCATTTGTTCAGCCAAAAGGGCTACACCGCTCCCCTTATCCACACCGGGCGTCATCAGTTCTAACAGACCGGGGTCCGAGGTGCTGATTTGTAAACGACTGATGGAGCGTACCGCTTCGCTAATGATAGGATGTTTAGCAAAATCCAACTCATAAATTAGAATTTTTCGCACCTTCATTGCTGCGAATTCGGGATAGACGCTACGAAAATAAGTAGCATGCAGTT
>CAYFRY010000126.1:796-4524 GCA_964345665.1 uncultured Oscillospiraceae bacterium | reverse complement strand
GTCCGCGACACACACAGTACGCGGCGTAGGCATGAAGGTTCCAAGCGTTACGTTCGAAAGCCAAAGATTTTTTGAACTGTTTTTTAGCCGCTTTTAAATTATTTTGACTCAAATGCAGAAGGCCCATGTGATAACGCACGAACCAGTTATCTTTTTCTTTATTTTGAATCAAGGCACTGAGCCAAGTCAGCCAGGACGGATCCGATACAAAGTAAGTGCCCGCCTCATTAACTGAGCTAACGTTAAAGGTCTTGCCTCGCAGTAAAGCGACCCAAGTATCTGCGTTTGCATCTGCGGATGAAAAATCCAAGTGAGGGCTTAGGATTTTAAGGCCGAGAGCACTGCGACGCATATTTTCCAACTGCGCATCTCCGTTACCTTCCCATTTCAGCATGGCCTTATTTCTTTTGAAAGCATTGGCCTTTTCTAAAAGGGCATTGGTGCGAGCATCAACCTCCAAGCGTCCGGACAGGCGCTGTGCCAAGTCGGAAAAACCTAAACTCATATCATCGGCCGAAAGCTGAAGTGGAGAATACTGCTCTGTCCATTCCCAAACGGTTTGCGGTGCCATGGGGATACAACCGTACTGTGTTTTACCGAGGCCGGCTTGAATTTCCACATAACGACCGGCTTTATCACTTAAAAACTTTTGCCAAGTCTCTGAGCCTTTGTTGTTTCCCCAAGAGAAAAGTTTGCGGCTTTTGAGACGTTTGCTTGAAAGGTGTAAAAGACCGAAGCCGTGACCGTCTACCGCAGCGATATATTTGGGCGCCTCTTCCGGAATATTGAAGAAATAGTCCACCTGCCCCGGAATGTCCTGATAACGGGAGATGTCAACGCCATCTACTATGGGTACATTGCATTTATAGACAAGTGAAGCATTAGAGGTGTAGGCTTCGGACGCAGTTAAAACAATACGTCCGTTCTCATATTCCGGAACTGCTATGTTCGACCACCAATACATAGGTGTAACGCAGTCATTTGGATTGGCAATGCAAAAATAGGCATTGAGCGCACCTCGATCCGCTGCCAACCAAAAGTCCATCTGATAAGTCACCTTGCGAATACGTTCATAGGCATACATTCGCAGCACCGGCTCACCTTCCGCGGTTTCAGTAGCGGCTGTGAAAATCGGTACAGCCGTCAAAGGGCTGTGTCCGATAACACCGATATTCCATTCAACACCGCCTGCGAACCAGGCATCACGAACCGCAAGATTGGAGAAACGAAGGACATCGTTCGTAAAAAGCAAATCCCGTCCGGCTTTTTTGTCCAAAAGTTGCCAGAGACGTCCGCCGTACTCAGGCAGAAAAACCGCATATAAGAATTCGTTTTCAAGTATGGCGACTTTGACTGAGCCTTCTTTAAGCTCTCGCTCATAGTTTATGAGAGACGGATAAGGATAAGCGTTCGGGAGCTGACCATAGCCTTGGTAAATTTCATCGTGTTCATCTAAATCGAATTGATTCTTATTTTGGAAATTCAGACCGGGAAGCAAGTCCGGCAGAGGACTGATTTCATAGCCTCGACCCATTCGCAAGCTCATTGTTTCAAAACGCAAAGTTGATGTTGCCATGGATTACTTCGAGGGCCAAATATTCAGACGGTCCTTAGCCGTTAGCGGAAAGCTTGGCTAAAAATTGCTTAGTGCGCTCCTCATGTGTATGGTTAAAGATCTCGTCCGGTGTACCCTGTTCTATGATAAGCCCTTTGTCAATAAAAATGATATAGTCCGCCACCTCTTCGGCAAAACGCATCTCATGTGTGACGACTAACATAGTCATCTTATCCTGAGCCAGCTCTCGCATTACTTTCAAAACCTCTCCTGTCAATTCCGGGTCAAGGGCAGAAGTCGGCTCGTCAAAACAGAGGATTTCAGGGTTCAAAGCCAGTGCTCTGGCGATAGAAACGCGCTGTTGTTGGCCTCCGGAGAGTTGATAGGGATAGGCTTCGGCTTTGTCTTCTAAGCCCAACTTTTGCAGTAGTTTCATCGCTTTTTCAGTGGCTTTTGCCTTGGGCTGCTTTAAGACTTGTACAGGTGCCTCAATGAGGTTCTCAAGTATAGAAAAATGAGGGAAGAGATTAAAGTTTTGAAAGACCATACCCAACTTGAGTTGTAGCTTTTTCTGAAGCGCATGAGGAGCGTAAAGAGCTTCTCCGTTCACAGTATGTACGAGGTTTTCGCCACAGATTCGGATTTCACCGCTGTCTATGTGCTCCAATTGGTTGATACATCGCAGCAAGGTGGATTTACCCGAACCTGAGGGGCCGATGATGGCCATCACTTCTCCGCGCTTAAGCTCGAAAGAGATATCTTTCAGCACTTCCAGGCTGCCGAACTCTTTTCTAAGCTTCTTGACTTGCAACATATCCTCACGGCAGCGGTTCAAATCGCTCATGCTAAAATCCTTTCAAAGCTATTTAGGAACGATAGTAATCCAGTTTTTTTTCTATGCGTGTCACCGTCAAATTGACAACGCCATTCATGATTAAATAAAAAACCAAAGCCACAACAATAGGAATCATACTCGAACTGCGATTCATGTGGTTTTGGGCCACACGCATCAGCTCAATGATCCCGATGACAGTGGAAAGTGCGGTGTCTTTAACCAAAGTCATGAATTCGTTACCCAGTGAAGGCATGATGCGTTTGATCGTTTGTGGCAAAATAATGCGCAGGAAAGTCTTACTTTTAGACAAGCCCAAGACCTTGGCCGCTTCATACTGGCCTTTCGGAATGGATTCAATACCACTTCTGTAGATTTCCGAAAAGTAAGCCGCATAGTTGATGACAAAGGCCACGCAGGCTGCGGTGAAACGACTGAATCCGCTGATGCCCAACTGTATGGAAGGAAAATACATCACAAAAATCAGCTGAAGCATCAGAGGTGTGCCGCGAATGACATATTGAAAGAGGGCAACCGTTCGGGATAAAGGCTTGCACTTGGACATGCGCCCAAATGCAAACACTAAACCTAAGGGCAATGAAAAGAGGAGGGTGATGAAGAAGAGCTTCATGGCTACCCAGCTGCCTTCTAAAAAGGCCGGTAGTAGGATTTGAATCTCGTCCCAACTCATCTTTTACTCATAAATGCTGACATCTGAACCGAACCAGTTGATGGTGATTTCAGCCAGTGTACCATCCGCCTTCATGGCGTCCAGGGTTTCCTCGATTTTGGCCTTTAGTGCCAGGTCAGCCTTTCTAAAGCCGAGGGCATAGGTCTCGGGAGCCAAGGCCTCTTCTAGTATCATGTAGTCGGAAGGATTGGCTTGTTTAGCAATGTAGTATTCGCCGACCACCTTATCTACCAGAAGGGCATCGGAGTTACCTGATTGCAAATCAAGGAAGGCCGTTACGTTGTCTTTGAAAGGAATGACTTCTGCCAGAGAAGCCTTAAAATCGGCAGCCGCTTCGAGCGCATCTTCTGCGGAAGATTTTTCCTGCAGTGCCAGCCTTTTGTCGGCCATGTCCGCTAAATTATTGATTTCCGATTGAGTCATGACGATGACGACTTGTTCATTAGCCAAATAAGGCTTAGAGAGGCTGTTCTTAGCACTGCGCTCTTCGGTAACGCTATAGCCGTTCCATAGCACGTCTACGTTGCCTGCATCAAGTTCATTTTCCTTCATGGACCAGTCAATCGGTAAAAGCTCCAACTCGATATTGAGGCGCTTGCAAACTTCTTTGGCCAAATCGATATCGTAGCCGACAATTTCATTTTTCTCGT
>CAYFRY010000126.1:0-786 GCA_964345665.1 uncultured Oscillospiraceae bacterium | reverse complement strand
GCCGTTTCAACTTTTGTCCAAGATCCATCAGAAGCCGCTTCAGGAGCAGCCGTTGTTTCGGCCGCCTCAGGAGCTGCTGTGGTTTCAGCAGTCGTCGCCTCGGAAACTTTTGTTTCTTCTGCCTTCGTTTCGGCAAGCGTTGTTTCTTTTGTACCACAAGCTGAAAGGCTGAGAGCTATTACAAGACCGAGTGTTGTCAATATTCTTAGTGTTTTTTTCATTTCTTTATCTCCTTCATGTTTCTCATGGAAACTATGCCATCATACTACATCACACTATTTCGGTAAAGTAAAAAGGCATGAAAAGAACTATAAAGGCAAATCATGTCGGATAGCAGATTTAAGTGATTACGTTTAGAATAGAAAACACGTTAGAGCATAGCATCCACACAAAAAGCAATTGATAGGAATCGATGATGCATAAAGAAGAAAGACATTATTACAGTCCGATTTTAGGCCGCGATATGTATTACAACGTCTACGGCCATTCAGGTAAACCCTGCTTGGTTTTTCCCTCGCAAAACGGCATGCATGCCGATTTTGAAGCTTGGGGCATGGTGGCTACGGTTTTACCGTGGATAGAGGCAGGTCGTTTGAGACTCTTTACGGTTGATAGCGTGGATCAAGAATCCTGGTCCAACACTGCGGCTCCGTTAAACGAGCGTAGTGCCAGACAAGAGCAGTATTACCAACACATTGCGCAGGAGTTTGCTCCGATGTTGGCTTATTACGACGGTGAGTTCCAAAAAATCATGACGACCGGTTGCAGTTTGGGCGGTACACATGC
>CAYFRY010000125.1:0-4537 GCA_964345665.1 uncultured Oscillospiraceae bacterium | reverse complement strand
GCTTTCGGGAAAATCTTTTACACGCGGCGGCCTTAATGAGGTCCAAAAGTTGCGCGAAAAAGCGATGGAAGTTTGTTTGGGCCAAGGCTTCTTCCAGAGCTACAGTTATACCTTCGAAAGCGCCAAACTCGACGATGCTTTGGAACTGCCGGAAGACAGCGTTTTGCGCCGGCGTGTACGCCTGAAAAACTCGACGGAGGACTACAGTGTTATGCGTTCCAGCATGCTTCCCAGCATGTTGAAGCTAGTGGCCAACAATGCCAATCGAGGCCTTGAAACGGCCCGTATCTTTGAAATGGGTACGGTTTTCGGCCCTATGCTGACACCTCATGATTTGCCGGAAGAGAAAATAAAACTGGCGGCGGTTTGCTTCGATATCCACGAAGATAAACGTGGCGGTGCCTCTTTTTTCACCCTTAAGGCTCTTGTGAATGAGCTGGCGGCTCAATTCGGATTGCTGAAGCGTATAGTCTGGAAAGCCGAGGCACCCTTGAATGCTTTGAACCCTTATCGCAGTGCAGCTATTTATTTGGATGGAGAACGCATCGGTTTTTCGGCCTACCTTTTGCCAAGAATAGCCAAACGATTCTCTGTGCCCGAAAGTACGGCTTATCTGGAATTGGATATGGAAAGCTTGACCAAGTCGGCTAACCTGCGTCGTAGCCAAAAGGCTCTGCCCAAGTATCCTGCCGTCAAGCGCGACATCGCCTTTACTTTGGCCAGAGAGATTCCTGCTGCCGATATTGAAGCCAGCATTATCAAGGCAGGAAAGCCTTATCTGCGCACAGCGGAACTTTTTGACATCTATGAAGGCCAACAAGTGGGTGAGGGATTGAAATCTATGGCCTACAGCCTGAGCTTCCTCAGCTTGGAGCGCACACTGACCGATGAGGAGGTGGTTAAGGCCATGGAAGCCATCGTAAAGGCACTGGCCAAGGACTATTCAGCCGATATTCGTTCCTGATTTTTGGCCTGTTTTGGGCTTAATTAGGGCAAAACAAGAGCGGATTCCTCTCAAAATCTTTCTCGCCTCCGTTTACTCTTTAAGCGGAGGTGATTTTTATGTCCGCAAGTCTTGAAGCATCTTTTGTATTTTCCGTGAGTCTGTGTCTGGTTTTACTTTTTTCGCAGCTTGCCTTTCCGGCCTATGAAGAACTGCGATGGCAGGCCGTGCATGAAACGCGTGAAGAGCGAGTGGCGGAGGAGGGTAAGGACATCTACCGTCCTTTTTATGCGGATAGTGGTCTGCCTCAGTTGGACAGTCATGTGGATCGTCTGAAAGAGATGATGCAGCTTTTGGAGGACAATGCTGCTTTGATGCGTTCCGCTCTGGATCTGCAGGGAGTGGCAGGTGACGGTCCATGAGGGGTTCGGCTAAAAGGAAATCTTTTCTCAAGATTGATTTATGCTTTGGTTGTAAATATCCGATGCTTAGCAGAGGCTACTTAAATGAAAAAGAGGCGGCGGGTATCAGTCTTTTTCTGGCTGTCATTCTAGCTGCCTTGCTCCTGACGAATTTTGTGCTTTTAGCCGGTGCGAAGAATCATCTGTTGATCCTGAAGGCGGGCACCAAGCTGGAGCAGGAGGCTGAAAGAGGCTTATCACTTTATAACTTAAATTTGTTTGAAGATTACGGACTTTGGGGGATGGACGAAGCGTTAGCCGCTTATTTAATTGAAAATCCGGATGTCATGGCCAGCTTTTCTGAAATTGAAGGATGTAGGGAGTTTCACTATGAACTGAGCGAGGCGCTTTGGGCGCCCATGTCACTCAAGAAACAGATTCAATCCTTTATGTCGGCCCGTTTTCCCGCTGCGGTAGCGGAGCAGTTGTTTTCTGTTCTGAAGAATTTTAAGACAGGAAGCGCAAGTGCTGAACTGAAGGAGATGGAAAACGTTCTTCAGGAAAAAGAGCTACAGAAAGGTTTTTCGGACTTTACGAGCTATCTTGAAGAACTGCCGGAAGAGGGTGAAGGATTGGGCACTGAAGCAAGTGAAGAAAAGAGCGATGCAGAAGGAAATCAGGTAGATGCCCTGACTTTTTTGCTGATGCGCGCCTTACAAGAACAGATACAGGAAGCTACGGCGACGGCTATCGAGCTGGGGGTAGAAACAGGAGGATCAGCTGTGACGAGTCAAAATCTCTTTTCCTATCTTAATCAAGCACATGAGCTTTTAGACTTTAATACCTCGGCTACGTACGATAAATTGGCCTTGAATGAATATGCTTTACGCATGTTCCCGGCTCAGGTGCATGTGGAAGGCTTGCCGGAAGATTATCCTTTGGCGAAATCCTTGAGAGGGAAGACACTATTTAAAACAGTAGAAAATGAGGGGCTAAGTCTTGAGAGCCTCATTACAGGGGAGAGGCGAGAAGCGGCTGAACAGAAAATCAAGTCCTACGTGTTTATGCTTCGTTTCCTGGCACATAACGTCGGGATTCTGATGAACCAAAAAAAGATGGCGGACTATCGCAGCACGGCAACGACGGTCTCTCTTGTTATTTCGGCAGCCAGTTTGGGACGTTTCAGTATTCCGCCCGAATCGCTGGTCTATGTCATCGTCTGCGTAGCGGCACTGAAAAATGCGGGTGAGGATGTGAAGGATTTATTGGCCGGTGAGTCGGTTCCCTATCTTCCGCAGCATGAACAGATGAAATTTCCGAGCTACTATCACGATTATTTAAGACTCTTTTTATTGACGATTTCGGAAGAGGACTTGTTGAGGCGACTTTGCCAAAATCTTAAAGCAGAGTTCGGAAAAGAATTCTATTGCTCGATTACCGTAGGCATGGAGTGGCAGAGTCCATATTTCAAAGAAATGAAGGAAGACTTTGTGACGAGGAGACAATATGCGGTCTACAAAGAATAAAAAAGAGAGGGCTTCTCTCAGTCTGGAGGCGGCCTTGGCTTTACCCCTGTTTCTGCTGGTTTTTTTACAGCTGGGCTTAAGCCTCTATGCAGTGGAGGCGGAAATGGCGGTCTTTTCCGCCCTACAAAGGATAAGCAAGGAAAGCAATCTGATCTTATCCGCTCAGAGACAGTTGTCCCGGAGTCCCGAGGAGGGAGAAACATCCTTGAGTGCGCTTTTTAAAGACAGCTTAAGCACACGCTTGGGAAGTGCTTTGATTGAAGAGCGACTGTCTGTATGGCAAGGGGAGCTTTATGAAAATCCTCTGAACTTTCAAATTCTGAAAAATGTCAGGGTTTATTTTCAAAGCCCTACGAAAGGAAGCTTGGGTCGCTTGAAACTCTTTTATAAAATTCCGGGCCTTTGGGAAGATTTAGACGGAGAGCAGTGTCTACTGCTTAACGACTGGCGTGGCCTCGGTCCGGAAGACGCTGACTCGGAAGCGGGAGGCCGGGAAGCCGGCGGTGAAGAACATGACTACTGGTCTTGGGATAATTTCAGTCGTGGTCAGGCTTTTATCGCGAAATACGGCGGAAACCTGAGTCGCTTTCATCCGGTTGTGGCTAAAAACGAGGACGGTCGTGTCACCATGATTAAAAGTATAGACCTCACTAAAGCAAGCTACAGATCTCAAAAAGAGTTAAGTACTACTTTAGAGGAATACTTGAGCGATTTAAAATCTTTTCAGGGCAGTGAGGAAACAGGCCCCCTTAAGTCAAAGAAAATGCTCGTGATTGTCCCGGAAAACAGTCCTTACACTAATTTACAAATTCTTGAAAGCTTTAAAATCAGGGTCAAAGCCTCAGGAATTGAGTTTGAAGTGGTGCGAGACGGCCTTTCTCATTGAGATTATCGCCGCTTTGAGTTAAGATAACTAAGATAAATTGAGCGCATTTGTCTTAAAATCGTGGAGGCCACAGATGCAGAATAATCGCTGGAATGAAGATGTTTTGGAACTCTACCGGGCCATCTTGGCACTGGAGAATCAAGAAGAGTGCCAGGCTTTTTTTACGGATTTGTGCACCGTGGCTGAACTTCAGTCCTTGGCACAGCGTTTTTACGTGGCCAGGCTCTTAAAGGATAACAAGACCTATGCGGACATCGGAAAAGAAACGGGAGCATCCGCGGCGACGATAAGCCGTGTCAATCGCGCCCTGCTCTACGGTGAAAACGGCTATCAAACAATACTTGCGCGCTTGGAAGCAGAAGAGAAGAGCGACTGAGCGAAAAGAGGATATAAAAATAATGGGATTAATTAATAAACTATTCGGTACATATAGTGAACGTGAAATCAAGAAGATTATGCCTTTGGTCGAAAAGACCGAGCGTTATGAGGAAGAGTATGCCAAACTCGATGAAGCGGCTTTGAAGGCTAAAACAAAAGAGTTTCAGGAGCGCTATAAAAATGGCGAAAGTTTGGACGATTTATTGCCGGAAGCTTTCGCGGTTTGCCGTGAGGCGGCTTGGCGCGTTTTGGGCATGAAGCATTACCGCGTCCAAATTATCGGCGGTATTGTTCTGCATCAAGGGCGTATAGCCGAGATGAGAACGGGTGAAGGTAAAACCTTGGTGGCGACTTTGCCGGTTTATCTTAATGCCTTGAGCGGTGAAGGGGTTCACGTTGTAAC
>CAYFRY010000124.1:0-4545 GCA_964345665.1 uncultured Oscillospiraceae bacterium | reverse complement strand
CCGGGTAAGCGGGAAGGGTTTTAAACCTGACCAATACATCACCAGACGGATTTGTTCCACCTCTTTATATTCAGCAATACTACGCGCCTCATCAAAACTAATCGCTTCCATAAAACGAGGCGACCACTGGTAAGGCTTGCCGCTTCTGCCCAGTTTCTCGAAGTCGGCCAGACACTTTAAAAAGGCCTCATGAAAATCGGCTTCCTCGTAGCCTGCCGCATAGACCTCCGCTTCTCCCTCAGCCAGAATTTCCATCCAAGCCGCAGTGACTTGCGCACGACTCAAGGTTTCCAAAACAGACAAATCCCCTTTGGGACTGATTCCCTCCGTGCGATTGCCCATCATAAGGGCCATGCTGCGATCTTGTGCCAATTTGGCCTTGTTTTGCATACGAGAACGTAAATCAACCAAAAGATTGTTTTTTTCACTGAGGAAAATCGCTTCGCTAAAAAGACCATTTTCATCTAAAAGCGGGGCTTGTAAAGCCTCCATAAGCAAGAAAACCGCATCCTGAAAAGGCTTTTCTCCATGAAGCCCGTGCGCAATCGCTTCGGCAGAAAACTCTATGCTCTGAAAAGCACCCTCGCTATCGTTATAGGCCTCTAAATTCGCACCGTAAAGTCTATCCTTAGCCAAACTGAAAGCTTGTCTTGTCGGAAAATTCTTCGTGGCCTGCAAGACTATACGCATAGCCAGAGCTCTGGCTGTATTTTTTATGGGATCTGACGGCATGCGGAAACAGATATGCAGGTATGATTGACGGTATCGTGTCGTAGGCAAAAAATAGTAAGGAATGGAAGCCGCTTCGCCGACCGGCACAAGGCGCTCTCTTGAAGCCAAATAGGACTTGACCTCCAGAATATCGGTCTGCATAGCTTCTATCATCGCATCAATTTTGGGGAAATAGGACTCCGGTCTACGATAATCCAAAAGAAAAACTTCCAAAATCTCACCATATAAATCGGCTTTTAAATCGAAAATAACGGTTTCGAGTAAGGCTTCTCTCTCAGGCAGATTTCCTGTTCGGACCGTAGGGCGTAGACCGATATTGCTGATTGAATTATAGTAGCGAGTCCCTACTTTGGTACGACTGGCATACACTCCATAAGGCAGCTTTAGCTGTTCTGCCGGCAAACGCATATTACAAGTCGGCATACCCCATGTTCTTGCTAAACCACGACCGTGAATCACCTCACCCCGAATCGAAAAGGGATGGCCCAAAAGCGTATTGGCTTCTTGTAATTTCCCCTCTATCAGTAAATCTCGGATTCGAGAACTGCAAACCGTTGAATTTTGCCCTTTCACTAAGGGTAAAATATCTACCTGAATGCCCTCTTCAACCAAGTATTTTTGTAAATCAAGAGCCGTTCCCTTCGCCCCGTAGCCGAATCGGAAATCGTCTCCCACCACAATGTAGTTAATATTAAAACGCTTGCGAATAAGCACAATAAATGCTTCGGGACTCATATTTCTGATATCTTCAGTGAAAGGCTGTTCTATGACAAAATCAACACCTCTGGACAATAAATAGTCCGCACGGTCAGCAGCCGTTTGAATACGAGCTCCCGGTACGTTCTTCTGTCCGCCAAACTTCGGTAAAGAATCAAAGGTATAGACCGCGGCACGTAAATTTTTCTGACGGCAAGTCCAGAGCAATTGGTCAATTAAACTGCGATGGCCTATATGAACACCGTCAAAGAAACCGAGCGTAATTCCAAAAGAAGCCGTACTTAAAGCTTCCGCATCATTTCCGGAATCGGCTCTGCACCAAACTCTTAGGTGATCCAAGGTACAATATTGTAAATTTTCATGTGTTTTAAGCTTCTCGTTTGAAATATCGCTCACGATCGCTAAACATCCTTTCGACAACAAAAAAATAGCGGCCCGACTCATCCTGAGCAAGACGACAGGTTCCCGCCGTGCCGTTCTCAGCATGAATGACAAATAACTTATCCTTATCCTCCGTCAGATTAAACTGAGCGAGATAGGCCTCAACAGCAACTTTTAAACCACAAAGGAAACGGTCCACATCGGATAAAGAAAATTCTAACACAGTCATGCCGTACAGTGCGCGGTCCGGGCTTAAAAGCTGCATTTCAGGCTTGACTTCCTCCAAATTGACCGCTTCTTCTATAGTAAAAGGGCCGACTTCCACTCTTTCCAAACATTCCGCATAGGCAGGAAAACCGAGCCGCTCACCCAGCTGCGCACAAAAACTACGGATATAAGTCCCTTTACTACAGGAGATGTCAAGATCAAGGAACAAAGGCGCATCTTTATCACCTGCCGCATCCAATTGATACGCCAAAAGTTCAGCCCGGTATATTTTTACAGAACGGCAGGGAATATCCGGGGCTTCTTCACCTCGATGTGCGTATTCATAAAGCCTTTTCCCTCCAATTTTAATGGCGGAATGAAGCGGAGGAACTTGCTCCAAGTCACCTGTCAGACTTTTCAGATGACTGCGAATAAGTTTGGCTTCATCGGCAAGCAGTTCTTCCAGCACCTTTGTATCCGGTGTTTTAATGCAAGTCGTTTGACCCGTCAAATCCAAACTGTCTGTGGTACGTCCCAAGCGGCAGCGTACACGATAACGCTTATCATAGTCATCCATATAACGTACCACAGCGGTCGCACGGCCGATGGCTAGGGGCAAGAGTCCTGTGGCAAAAGGATCCAAGGTACCGACATGGCCAAGCTTTTTAACGCCGAGACGGCGTTTCACAAGAGCACCTGCTTTAGTCGAGCTGATACCGGCAGGCTTATTGAGCAATAACAAACCGGAAATCATAAGAGAAACTGTTCTTTCGCAGCCTCTACGCAGACACGAATCGCATCTTCCGCCGACATGGCCTCTAATGTAAAACCGGCTGCATGTAAATGGCCACCACCCTTAAATTTTAAAGCAAGCGCTTGCGAATCTCGCTCGCCCCCTGAACGAACGGAAGCCTTATAGCTTCCGCGAGAAGACTCTCGCAGCAAAACAGCCAAATCAACGCCTTCTACATCTCGCAGTAGTGACACCAAGCCTTCCACATCGCCTTCATCCGCATCCAATCCGTGATAAAACGCATACGGGATAAGAGAAACAATCATTTGGTTGTCATAGTAGTACCGGGCATGACTATGCACATAACCGGTCAATGCAAGCTTTTCTTTACTAATCTCATCGAACAATTTTAAAGAAAGCCTTCGAATATCAATCGGAAATCGCAGCAATTCAGAGGCCATCTGCAGGGTGTGTGCCGTAGTATTGGAATAAGTAAAACGACCGGTATCCGTCATCAAACCACAAAACAAATTGACGGCTATCTCTTCCGTCAAAAGTTCACAGGACAATCGTTCTTCCAAAAATAAGACAAAAGCCGTTATCAGTTCACAACTGGCTGCTAAACGAACATCTACCAATGCCTGCTCAGTTAAGGGTTCTGTCGGGATGTGATGGTCCAGGACATAGCGCCTAGGGGCGCTCTCATAAAGAGGTAAACGCCGTCCTATGCGTTCACCACCCGGGCTATCGATAACGAGGCCCAGCCCTTGTTCGCCTGCGAATTTTTCTAAGAGCGCCTCTCCTTTGGCTGTGGGATAAATCAAACGTTCAGCAGAAGGTAAAAAGGCAAGCTTTCGGCTCAATTCTTCTTCTGTCAGAATTAAGACCTCAACGCCTAACGATTCAACTAAAAGAGCAAAAGCCAAAGCAGAACCTAAAGCGTCACCATCTGCATTGATGTGAGGATAAATATAGAGTTTTAGACCTTTTTCAGGCACTAACAAAATATCCGGATAGAGGCCCTCAAAGAAGCGTTCATAGTCATATCGTCCTGACATCTTGATTCTTTATCTCCCTAAGGCCTCATCAATCAACTTATCGAGGCGATTGCCTCTATCAATACTTTCGTCCAAGTAAAATTGCAACTCCGGTAAGACGCGTAGGCGCATCCTTTTACCCAGCTCTGTGCGAAGAAAACCCTGAGCCTTTTTTAGAGCCTTTAAGCAAGCCTTTTGTTCTTCGGAGTCAGCCATCACGGAAACGTAGACTTTCGCATAGCCTAAATCCCCGCTTACCCTGACTTCCGTTACGGAAGTCATCAGGGGAATGCGTGGGTCTTTCATCTCATGACGAATCAAATCAGCCAAAATGCGGCGCATCTCATCGCCTACTTTAGCTTGACGGATGGCTCTCATTTTCTTTCAACCTCTTTCATTTCAAAGGCTTCAATTACATCACCGATTTTGATGTCGTTGTAGTTTTCCAAGGAAATACCGCATTCATAACCTGCAGCCACTTCCTTTACGTCATCTTTAAAACGTCTGAGCGAGGCTAACTTGCCTTCATGCACAACGACACCGTCACGAACGAGACGCACTTGCGTGTTACGGTGTATTTTACCGTCCGTTACATAGGCACCGCCAATGGTCCCTACACTCGAGACTTTATAGGTTTCGCGAATCTCCACATGACCCGTGACCTCTTCTATGAACTCAGGATCAAGCATACCTTTCATCGCGGCTTCAATATCTTCAATTGCGCTGTAGATAACACGA
>CAYFRY010000123.1:4356-4580 GCA_964345665.1 uncultured Oscillospiraceae bacterium | reverse complement strand
ATGTCCGCAGTCGGATCCAACTCCGCATAGCCCTTAGCCGAAGCTTCGGCTAAGGCGTCCGCGAAATCAATACCCTCTTTTTCCATGCGCATCAGGATATAATTCGTAGTTCCGTTCAAAATACCGGCAATGCACAGCACTTCATTGGCAGCCAGGCAATGTTTTAAAGGACGTAAAATCGGAACGCCGCCGCCGACGCTTGCTTCAAAGAGGTAGCGCACACC
>CAYFRY010000123.1:0-4295 GCA_964345665.1 uncultured Oscillospiraceae bacterium | reverse complement strand
AAGGCCTTATTGGAAGTGACCACGCTTTTGCCCGCTTCCAAGGCCGCTTTAGTAAACTTATACGCAACGCCGCAACCACCGATGGTCTCAACAATAATGCCAACTTCCGGATCACTAAAGGCGATTTCGGCATCCTTAATCACATATTCGGCAAAAGGATCCCCCGCTGGCACGTCACGCAATTCTACGATGTACTTTAAGGTCGGATAACGTCTGAGTTTATTATTGGCACGCGGTAAATCAGCGAGCACCTTCGCCACACCTGAACCGACCGTACCATAGCCTAATATTGCAACTTTCATGTTTTACCTTCCGCTTCTATCTGTTTTCTGAGCCAAACCGGGCTCACTTTTTTCTTTTTTACCCGAGCGCCTGGCCCCGATTATTTATACGGAGCACCTGGCCTCGATTATTTTCACCGAGCACCGCGCCTCATTCCTTTTGAAGTTGAGCACCGCGCGCCAAGACATTTTGCTCACGCACGCCGCGAATCCGTGCCAGCTGTTGCATCAAACCGGAAATTTCAATCTCACAGGCGGACGTGTCAACCACCATAGAAATATCCGCCAGCCCGTTTATGGGATAGTTTTGATTAATTGTAAGAATATTGACTTTCGCCTTTGCCAGACAATCAATAATACCTGACAGAACGCCGGGGAAATCTTCAGTCAAAAAAGCTAACGACAGGACCTGTCCTTTAGAACTCTCATAAAAAGGCAAAATCGCGTCTCTGTACTTATAAAAAGCACTGCGCGACAAATCGACTTTTTTGACCGCCTGATTGATGGATTTTTCTTTACCTGAACTGATGAGTTCTTTGACCCGCATCACTTTAATAAACACCTCGGGCAAAACCGAAGCCTTTACCAAATAGTACTGATCCTCTTGCATCGTTCCGCTTCCCTCCCCGCTGCTTTTTGTACTGGCGCTCTCAGGGTAGTCCTTGGCTCGTGTACAAATGTGCGTCTGTAGAATATACTCCAGCGTTTCCGCGGGGTCAAGCCAAAAATGTAAAACTTGATGAGAAAAGCTTACTATTTTTAAACCAGAGTATTCGATCCGCCGTTTTACGAGCGCAGCGAAGTGCTCGGATTAAAGTTTTTCGAGCATTTTTTTTAACGCTTGTCCGCGATGGGAAATGCGGTTTTTCTCATCAGGTGAAAGCTCGGCAGAGGTTTTGCCATAGTCCGGCAAAAAGAAAACCGGATCATAGCCGAAGCCGTTTTCGCCTTTAACCGTCTTGGCAATCTCACCGGGCATGACACCCTCAACCACAAACTCCGTACCGTCCGCCCTACGGCAGCAGATAGCACAGACGAACTGAGCCGTTCGGGGAGCCGGTGCTTTGCCATCCACCTCAGCTTGAAGGGCAGCAATTTTAACGGAATACGGGCTGTCTTCACCCTGATAACGGGCAGAATGAATACCGGGTCTTCCGTCCAGACAATCCACACAAAGACCGGAATCGTCTGCCATGATATAGTCATCGGGGTAGTGCTCGGCAAGGGCGTGGACCTTGATGCGGGCATTTTCGGCGAAGCTTTGACCATCTTCCACGATGTCCTCGCAGAAACCCAGGGCAGCCAAATCGAGCACCTCAAAGGGCTGGTCTTTCAGGATTTTTTGTATCTCTTTAAGCTTATCTTGATTATGAGTTGCAACAATAAAGCGCATGGGATAACTCCTTTTAATTTTTTTAATTTTCAAGCTTTTCTAATTTAAATGACGCCAACCCGGCGGGTAGAGATTTTTGGCGGAAAGGCCCTGAAATTTCGACCAGCCGAGGGGGTGATTATTCCATAAAACGGGCAACCATAAGTCTTTCTTATATCCGGGGAAATGAAAGCGTTCCGCCTCATAGACAGGCAAGGTCTCCCCTCTTAAATACTTGGATAAACGCTCTTCATCCTCTCCTAAATCCAAAGCATAAGAAAGTTGATGCGCTTTGAGGGTCAGAAGAAAGGAGTGACTGGGTTTAACAATCAGCCCTTGGCGACTTTCCTTAAGCTCGGCGACAAAGCGACCCGTTTTAAGCAGCTTTACTGCAGGGATATTCAGAGGGACTTCGACATCAGGTAAAAGGTGCAATCGCATGTTTTCAATACGCCAACGTTCAAGCGGTAAGCGCTCCAGACTTTGCCAAAAATCTTTGGACAGAAAGGCTTGGGACAGCTCCAAAAAGGCCTCGCGAGCTGTCATCAAGGTCTTGCCTGATTTACTGCGTCCGGTACACGCGTCCGGACTTATGCGGTTTGAAACGGCACGCTTCTGTAAAAGGCAGCTGAAGTGCCCGTCCCCTTGATGACGGTGAGGCCATAGACGATAAGCATGAATATTTCCGAGGGCCGGGCTCAAACCTGCTTCGTTAAGGAAACTCCGATTGGTGTCTACGCTTGTAAACTCAGGGTGAGCGCTCAAAAATGTCTCTAACTGTCCTTCATTTTCTTCTCGGTTAAAGGTGCAAGTCGAGTAAACAAGATAACCGCCCGCCTTAAGCATTGCAGCAGCGGATTCCAAAAGATCTTGCTGAATGGCCAATAGCGTCTCATTACTATAGGCTGCCCAAGAGCGAATAGCTTGAGGGTCACGGCGAAACATCCCTTCACCGGAACAAGGCGCATCTACCAGGATGCGGTCAAAATAAGCAGGCAAAGCCTGCACCAAAGCCCTCGGTTCAGCCACAGTGACAAGGGCATTCGCTACACCCAGTTGCTCCAGATTGCGCAGCAGCACTTTGGCGCGTTCGGCATTTATATCATTCGACCAAAGGACGCCTTGCCCCTGTAAAGCGGCAGCAAGCTTAGCGGATTTACCGCCCGGCGCCGCACATAGGTCCAGGATTTTTTCTCCCGGACGGGCAGCCAGAAGCTCGGCGGGCAGCATGGCGGAAGCTTCTTGAATATAAAAAAGACCCGCACGAAAGGCTGTCGTTTTTCCGACCTGTAAAGCGTCTTGTAGATAAAGACCATCCTCAGACCAAGGCACCGCTTCATCACACAAAGGCAGGTTCTCTTGCGCCGTCAAACGTGCATTGAGTCGACGGAATTCATCCTTACCTTCTAATTTCAGGCCGTTAAAACGGTAAGCTCTGGCGGCGGAATCCGAAAAGGAGTCCAAAAAAGCGGTCCATTCCGCTTCCATGTTGTAGCCTTTAAAAAGCCGGTGCATATTCTTTAAAAACTGTTCAGGAAGATCTTTTGCCACATTAATACCCCAACGCATAGGCCAATTGATAGGCCAGACGCTTGACGGAGGCCTCACCCCAAGGATTCTGAAGACGAGCTTGTTCGAGCAGTCTTGGCAGGCGGTCGGAGTTACCCAGTGTGCAAAGCGTCTCATAAGCCAGAAGGCTGCTACGTGAACTACGGCTTCGGTCCCATAGCTGTAGAGCGATCAGCATGGCTTGAAGTTCGCTGACCGAAGCGAAAGGGTTTTGCCACAACTGTGGTAAATACATAAAACTTCCGCGCTGCATACTCAGCCATGTGCTGTTCTCTGCCAAGTCCGGAAAATAGTTGCGTATCACTTTTATCCAGCTTCGTTCCATCGCTTCCCCATCGACCTTGGGCATCAGGACGCAGTCCCGCTCAAACTCGTAAAGCATAGCTTGGAAACAAAGGCGTTGCACACTTTGTTCCAAAAGCATCAGGCGATAGGCTTCTCCCTCCTCCGTTTCAAACAGCATGGATAAATGCTCAACGACTAAGAACAAAAAGCCGTAGGACCATAGCGTTTTTAACTCGAAAGAGGGCTCTCGCATGAGTAAAAAATCCCCGTCTTTATAGGTACAAAGATAGGCAAAAGCTACCCCCGTCGCACAAAGCAGTTCCGGCAGGGTATGAGGGGTGATGTTCATATGTCCGACAACGTACGGCAGGTCCACATCCGACAGCAGGACACAGTCGACCCAGTTGTGCTTGCCGCCAAGCTCTAAATTGACATACGCTTTTTCAAAAAGGTGGTTCAGAAAGCCGGGGGCGCTGCCCTTCAAAGCCTTATTCAGCAATGCAGAAACGGAAGGAATATCCATCTCTTGCTTAACAAAATTCGGGCTTTTTCGATAGGGAGGTATCCATGCTTCCCAGCAACTGAATTGCCTGGTCTGACTCTTTTGATCCCGATCGACGTGATCTTTACGAATAGCCACAGCCAGAGGAACCAAAAAACGTTTCATCCAAAGTAAAGTCGCCTCAATCTCTTCCGCTTGATAGTCAAAGCGCTCCATCCTGAGAAAGGCAAGCTCTCTGAAATCGGGAAGTCCTAATTCATGCGCGATCTGCCTTCTTAAAACCGGA
>CAYFRY010000122.1:0-4608 GCA_964345665.1 uncultured Oscillospiraceae bacterium | reverse complement strand
GGGCAGTCTCATCTGGTCTGGCAAAACGCTTCAGGAGAAATAACACAAGAGCTTGTCGAAGGCATTATGGGCCACGCATCGATGCCCCAAATTGCGAAAAATGCCATTTCTTTTGCGATGGATAAGGCCTCCGAGACCCTTCGTTCACAAGGATTATCAAATGACTTCGTTATTTTTTATAATCGGATTATCGGCCTTTCTTACTCCGGTGAAGGACTCGGTATCGCACACAGCGATGAGGTCTCCGGTGCGCTTACTTTTAATACGGGTCTTGTAAGCTATGATGGTCAAAAAGCCGAGCTTGTCTGTGACATCCGATATCCTGTGACCACAGACGGCGAAGCACTGATAGAAAAAATCGAAAATGCGGTAAAAGAAGCCGGTGGCGGCTTTAAATTGCTTTCACACGCACCTGCTCTTTATTTACCCAAGGATCATCCCCTGGTCAGTAGCTTAATGGCAGTTTATCAAAAACTTTCCGGAACAAACGACGGTCCTATCGCAATCGGTGGCGGCACCTATGCAAGAAGTGTACCGAATACTTTAGCCTTCGGTCCCAGCTTTCCGGGTGAAATCGGTCTGGCTCACCAGAACGGCGAGTACGTCGAATTGGACAGTCTTCACAAAAGTGTATCTTATTATGAAGAGGCCTTTAAAGCACTGGATAAAACTTTTGCCAAAACTAATTGAAAAAGTCCGCAGTAAACCAGTCTTCACTGAAGAGGTTCACACCGAAGAGGCTTTGAAAATGCGTGAAGTTATACGGATAGCTGCTGATACCGGAATAACGTTGTGAGCGAAGTCCATTGTAATAGGAAACCTTTACGCTCCAATGTGTCCCGTCCAAAACACGGGTGCCGAAACGCTCCGGGTTGTAGTTCCTTTGCCATTCCCCCATATGTAAAGCCTTCAGAGCACTTTGAAAAGCCCTCAAATCGTAGGCCTTCGGATAACGAAGGCTTATTTGTGGAGGGACAAGAAAAAGTGAAAGTTCACTCAAGCTGACGACTGCTCTTTCTTCGGAAAAATTTACCTCGAAACCGGCTCGCATACTGATGTGTGACTCGAAATAAAAATAGATACGCTTAATATTGGGAATTTGTTCTTGAAAACAACGCTCCTTAAGTTCTGCTTTGGTTTCAGGGCAATCTATCGCCAAAGAGGCCAATTCCTCTTTGGCCAATTTTAAATAATCCCTTTGGAGCTCGATTTCTTCAATAATTTCATCGATTTCTTTACTGACAGCAAGCTCTTCTTCCCGATGAATGGCTTTTTCAAGGCCTTTTTTCATCGCATTGCTCTTACGCTTAAGACTTCGCATCAACTGCATGAGGTCTTCTGTGCTCTTTCCGGCAACATACTGCCGATAAAACTCATCCGTATCAGCCAACATCGCCCTTTCCTCCGACACAAGTCTGACCAAGGTCAAGAAACAGAGATATTCGTATTTATTAATTCTATTATAACTCGATTTGAATGATTTAGCGCAAAAGTCTGTCAAAGCCGATAGATAAAGAAACGCCGCTCGGCAGAGCGACGCTTCAAAAGCAATTCATAGGAAAAAAGTCTTATTCTATAATCATTTATGCGTCTTTACGATAGTGCATCATGAATTCAAGCACTTTAGCACGATCTTCAGGATCGTCACATTCAATTTCAATTTCTCTCGCTTCAGCGACTGAAAGGATGGCGGAAAAACCGACCAGAGCCGAGAGCATAGAATTGGTGACTAAACGGTCGCCATCTTCAGTGACCAAGGTCACGGTACCTTTACAACTTGCAATCAGCTTTTGAAAAGCTTCTACATCTACGTTAAATAATTTCATTAATAATACCTCCGTATTAAACTTTCCGGTCACTCTTTTTCACCCGGCACTTTTTTCATAGTCATTTTCTTTGAATCGTGCTCAGTATATCAGCGTTTCGGCAAAAAATAAATGCTCTGTTCAAAGTCCGTATTCATGCACAAGATTTTCTTATACATGAACGAACGCTTGCCTTTTTGTATAAATAATTTCCATGGTTTTGTGCGTTATGTCAATTCCTGTCCTTCGAGAATCAATCCTTGTACTGGCGAATGATTTTCTTGGAAGTTGTTTTCGCAAACTCCGTGTCGCGTAAAGTAAAGCGTTTAATCTTCTTGTAGGCCACCAAATCCTCATTCACTTCCCTGACTACGGCAAGAATTAAATCGTTCAAATCTTCCGGTCCGGCCTTTACGCCGCCATTAGCTTCCGTAACGGCCTCTTCATTGGGAAATATTTCAGCGACGATGGTGTAGTCTCCGTTCCCATCCGGCTCACCGCTGACCAGTGCTTCCGAAATCAAATCGCTGCGACATAAGGCGAACTCGAGTTCCTCAGGATAAATATTCTTACCGTTTTTCGTAACAATAACATTCTTCTTACGTCCGCTAATGATCACAAAACCGTCTTCGTCTATATAACCGAGGTCACCCGAGTGGAAATAACCACCCTCCATAACTTTGGCAGTCGCTTCCGGTTCATTCCAGTAACCGAGCATGACATTGGGACCTTTACCGACAATCTCTCCCACGCCGTACTCATCAGGATCCACAATTTTAACGTCAACACCCGGCAAAGGTAATCCTGCCGAATGGTTTTTTCTGGCTTCAATACGATTCAAGGCTAAAATAGGACCACACTCGGTCAGTCCATAACCTTGCAGGGCCACAAAACCGAAGTTGTCAAAATCCTCTAAAACTTGCGCATCAATAGCCGCACCTCCTGCAATCAAGAGGCGTAAATGGCCGCCGAAATTTTGGTGAATTTTATCAAAAACCTTACGGTTGGGACGAAGGCCGATTTTATTAGCTAATTTACAGACTTTAATCATCCGCGTTACCAATTTTTCTTGCTTCGGATTGGAGCGGATGTTTTTCCAAATACCCCGCATGAAAGCTTCAAGCATGAGGGGAACCACCAAGATAACCGAGGTCTTGGATTCTTTCAGGTTTTTAATGATATGGCGCAGTCCCTCACACTGCGCGATTGAAGCGCCGCGATAAAGCGGACACAAGAAACCACAGGTGCACTCATAGGTATGATGTAAGGGTAAGACCGACAAGAAAATATCATCGGAACGAATATCAATCATCTGGCACATGGCCATCAGGTTGGCACAGATACTTCGATGACAGTGCATTACGGGTTTAGCCACCGCCGTCGTTCCTGAGGTAAAAAGCAAAATACGCATTTCTTCCGGGTCAATCGGATGCTCTTTGAGCTCACGATTTCCTGCCGTTACCGCGGCCTGGCCTTCCGCTACAAGCTCCGAGAAAAGGACTAAGCTTTGGCTCTCATCAAGATTCGGATTATCCGGTAAAGCATCATAAGCCACCAAGAGTTTTAAATCGGGAAGTTCTTTAGATAAAGCTAAAATAGTTTCCTCATAGGTCTTCGAGTAAAAAACGCAGGACACTTCTGCAATGGAAAGCATGTTTTTCAGCTCTTTCGCAGCTAATTCCTTATCGAGCGGCACCACAACCGCTTCACCCGTCACTACCGCTAAATAACTAACATACCACTGATATCGGGTCTCTGAAACAATGGCAATTCTGGCCTCTTGTCTGAAGCCGCGCTGCATCAGCGCCGTGCCCAGCGCCTCCACATCCGCCCCGAAGTGATGATAGCTAACCGGCACATAGGGCTGCTCTTTTTGGGGCTTGGTCAAAAAGGCCGTCTTTTCACCCTGCAGTTCCACCGAACCGAATAACATTTCCCTCAAATCTTTTATCTCGCGCACTTCGACGAGTGGGCTGTCTAATTCTAACGGCATCTGCATTCTCCTTTAATTCACGTCTTACGTTAGTAGCTGAACAATAATTTAAACATTGATTTGAAAACAATATATCTTTGTTATTCTAGGGTAAAAAACGGCTTAAAACAATGACAGAGCTATCTCAGCCAAGGATTACATACACGCTCACGGGCGAAATCAGTCACCGGCCCCGTAGGCAGATCACTTCTTCCGATAGATCCCATGAATAAGGTGTCACCCGAGAACAACAAAAGTGGTTCCTTCTCATCTGCCCTTTTTAGTAAAAAGCAGCTGCTGCCCTTAGTATGGCCGGGCGTATGGACAATCTCGAAGTAGTAACCGTCTCCCAAATCAATGTGCTCACCGTCTCTAAAGGTTTTTTCCGCTGCCTTGAAATTACATGGCGTACCAATCATATACGAAGCATTTAAATCACTGTTACACAGAAGCTTTTGTTCAGCCTCATGAATCGCCAGCTCACAATCGTAATGATTTCGCCAGCGGTCCTCCGCGTAGACATGGTCAAAAGGAGCATGCGTAGCAAAAAGTTGCACACGTTTATGCTCCCTAAGCGATGCATGTAGAAAAAGGGCTTGAGCCGGATCGATAACGACCGTAGAGGAAGGCAATTCCAGCATATACATGTTCGCCCAAAAGCCGCCTTCTCCCACCACATGCAGAATCTTATCCAAATCAGACACGAAATTCTCCTTACTCTTCTCCGATGGGCTTCTCCTTCAGCTCACCCTTCCGTCTCTTTCGAAGCCATTTCAAAGTCGTCGATGTTCTTTCCGGAAAGGTCCTTCATTCGAGCTTCAGACTCGTGCA
>CAYFRY010000121.1:2418-4690 GCA_964345665.1 uncultured Oscillospiraceae bacterium | reverse complement strand
TACTTCAAGCGAAACCGATCCTGCTATTCAGGATGCTGTTAATGCATTTGCCTACGAAAAAGTAAAACTCGCCGTCCTCAGTGCCGATAAAGCTGTCAGAGATAGTAATATTTCTCTGGTTAAGGCTGAAACGATTGAGCATATAGAAACCATTAATCCCGAATGGGTTCCCGCAGTCGGCGAAGCGATGTACAATCTCGAAAAGAAAGTGGTGCGCGAGTATCTGAAAAATGAACATAAACGCGTAGATGGTCGCAGGCTCGACGAAATCCGTCCTCTGAGTTGTGACGCGGGGCTTTTGCCGCGTGTACATGGTACCGGCTTGTTTCAGCGCGGACAGACACAAGTTTTGACTACCTGTACTTTACAGCCTTTATCTAAAGTTCAGATTTTAGACGGCTTGGATAACGATGAATCTAAGCGCTATATTCATCACTACAATTTTCCCGGTTACTCAACAGGAGAAGCTAAACCTAATCGCTCACCCGGTCGTCGTGAAATCGGTCATGGTGCCTTGGCCGAGCGCTCTCTGGTTCCTGTTTTGCCTTCGACCGAGGACTTTCCTTATGCAATCCGTACCGTTTCTGAGATTCTGATGTCCAACGGTTCTACATCTCAGGCTTCTGTATGTGCTTCGACATTAGCCCTGATGGATGCGTCAGTACCCTTGAAGAGACCGGTAGCGGGTATTTCCAGTGGTTTAATCACTAATCCTGATGATGATAAGGATTATTTAGTCTTCATGGATATACAGGGTATTGAAGACTTTTATGGCGACATGGACTTTAAAGTGGCCGGTACGACCGAAGGAATTACTTCCATACAGGTGGATATTAAGGTGGACGGTTTGACTTATGACATTATTCGTGATGCTTTTGCCCTAACTAAAAAGGGCAGACTTCACATCATTAATGATGTGATTCTGAAAAGAATGCCGGAGTCTAAAAAAGAGCTTTCCGCTTATGCACCTAAGATTCTTCAAACCCAAATTCCTGTTGATAAAATTCGTGAAGTGATCGGTCAAGGTGGAAAAGTGATTAACAAAATCATTGAGGATACCGGTGCACAAATCGACATTGAAGAAGACGGTCATGTCTATGTCAGCTCTGTCGATGCTGAAGGCGGAGAAAAGGCGCTCGCTATTATTAAAGGGATTGTTACCGATCCGGAAGTCGGACAAGTTTTTGAAGGCAGAGTCACTCGCCTTATGAATTTCGGTGCTTTTGTCGAGTTTTTGCCGGGTAAAGAAGGGCTTGTTCATATTTCAAAGATGGCATGGGAGCGAGTTGATAAGGTTGAAGATGCAGTAAATGTAGGGGATTCAGTCAAGGTCAAAGTGATTGAAATAGATGATCAGGCACGCATTAATCTGTCTATGCGTGATTTAATTGAAAAACCGGAAGGCTATGTTGAGCCGGAGCGTAGTGAGCGCCCTCGCAGCGGTGGAGGTTTCCGTGGCAACCGCAGTGCTGACAGAAGCGAAAGAAGAGGCGGTTCCGGTAGCGATAGAAGAAGTAATCGAGGAGAAAGAAGAGACGGTGGTCATTTCAGAGATTAACTCAAATTCTAATTAATTTTTTAAGGGGTTGTCTTAATAGTATGCAAAGGCATATGGGAGAGGCAACTCCTTTCTTTTGTCCAATAAATGCTTCGTCCCATTTTTTTGTTGACAAAGTCTGATATTAAGTGTATAAAAAACTAAAATTGATAAACCGTTGAGGCGGAGATAAAGCCTTTCCAGACTATACAGAGAATCCGTGGTGCTGAGAATCGGGTTAGAATCTGTTAGGTAAATGGACCGCTGAGGGTGCAATCAAATGGGTAATGCCCCAAAGTATTCTGCAACGTTTCGGTATACGTTATTTACCGGAGATATGTTTGTATCTTACCAAGTGCACAACCCATGTTGTGAATCAAGGTGGCACCGCGTGTAGTGTTCTGTTTTTTAGTAGCTATTCGTCCTTGACAGAGATATGTTTCTGTCGAGGACTTTTTATTTTAAGCGTCTTTGACAAGTTGAATTGTCGAAGATGTTTTTTATTAACAGGAGGGCGTATAGAGGATGACCAAGCGATGGTGGCGCTCCAAGCGCTAGAAATAAGTAACTAACTATTTTATATCCGGCAAATTTAAATTATTACTAATTGGAAGAAACTAATATGAAATTTAATAATATAGAATTTGATACCTACTTTAAAGAATATCCCGACGCAAACGGTTATTACGGCAGATATGGAGGTTCCTATATTTCACCCGAATTGCAAAGCGCTAT
>CAYFRY010000121.1:655-2408 GCA_964345665.1 uncultured Oscillospiraceae bacterium | reverse complement strand
CTTCTAAATTCATTACTGAGCTTCGTCGTATTCGTAGAGAATTTCAAGGAAGACCGACACCTATTTCTCACTTAGAAAGACTTTCCAATAAAATCGGAACAGGTGTGCAGCTCTATGCCAAGCGTGAGGATTTAAATCACACGGGAGCACATAAATTAAATCACTGCATGGGTGAAGTTCTTTTGGCTAAATATATGGGTAAGAAAAAGGTCATCGCGGAAACCGGAGCCGGGCAACACGGTGTGGCCTTAGCAACGGCTGCCGCCTACTTTGGCTTGGATTGTGACATCTATATGGGTACCATTGACATCAAAAAACAGACACCCAATGTAGCCCGAATGAAAATACTCGGTGCAAGAGTGGTCGAAGTCACAGATGGTTTACAGACTTTAAAGGAAGCGGTTGATGCCGCCTTTATGGCATACTGTGAAGACTACAAGGATTCCATTTATTGCATCGGCTCAGTAGTCGGACCTCATCCCTTTCCTATGATGGTTCGTGATTTCCAGGCAGTGGTAGGAATTGAAGCAAGGGAACAGTTTATGAGCATGACAGGAGAGCTTCCCGACGCAGTTGTTGCTTGTGTCGGTGGTGGATCCAACTCTATGGGTTTGTTCTCAGGCTTCTTGAATTATCCTGTTGATTTATATGGTGTTGAACCTCTCGGTAGAGGTACTGACTTAGGCGACCATGCTGCCAGTCTCACTTATGGTGAAGAGGGTGTGATGCACGGATTTAACAGCATTATGTTAAAAGATAAGAATGGTGACCCTGCACCCGTTTACTCGGTCGCTTCCGGTTTAGATTATCCGTCCAGTGGTCCGGAGCATGCTTTCCTGCGAGATCTCGGTCGAGTAAAGTATGATGTGGTAAACGATGAAGAGACGATTGATGCATTTTTTGAGCTTTCAAGGATGGAAGGCATCATTCCGGCTATTGAGAGTTCGCATGCGATTGCTTATGGCATGAAATTAGCCAAGACGATGGGGAAGGGTTCTGTTTTGATTAACCTTTCAGGTAGAGGTGATAAGGATATGGATTACATCATCGAAAAATATGGCATTCGCTAAACACTGAAAGGTATTCTCCACACAAAAAGAGGAAAGAAAATTATTTTTTCTTTCCTCTTTGTTGTAGGCTGAAGCCTACAACGAAATCATAAGCGCCTGCATAGCCGGCGCTTATGATTCAATTCAATACAAATTTGTTTTTATATCTAGGTATTACGATGGTTAAAAAATATAGTGACAGAACTTGAACCTGTCGACTCTTAACTATACTTTTAAAAAGACTTCAGTTGCTGTTTGAGGAAAAGAAGGAGTAAATCAAACTATCCGCATAACGGTAATACACCAGGTTTCCGCTTTGGACTCCGGAGAGGATTTCCACGATTGACCCGTCAGAGGCTCCGGTTTCTACTTCTACAAGACCGCCTAAAGTGTCTTTATTCTCATCGTAGCTTGTATAGACATAGGTTTTTCCATCGCTTTCAATCAATGCCGCTACAGGAATAGTAAGCGCAGCCTGGTTTTCTTTTGTCGTTATTTTAACCGCCGCATTCATTCCGGCAATTAAATTGTCTTCTTTGGCGAGGGATACCGTCACACTGTATTTTGTGTTACCGCCTTCGTTTGTGCCGATTCGACCGATTTCGGTTATTGCTCCGATAAACTCCTGTCCTTTTAAGGCATCCAGAGTAATTTGCACCGGTTGATCTTTATGCACTGAGAGGATGTCGAGTTCATCCACGCTG
>CAYFRY010000121.1:0-645 GCA_964345665.1 uncultured Oscillospiraceae bacterium | reverse complement strand
ATCGTGATTCTCATCCTCTCTTGAGAAGTGATGTAAAGCACTTGTTTTTCAGACAAGCTGTACTGCTCGTAGGCCTTCACGTTTTCCTGTGTGGATTCACTTATCACGGCTGAGTTAGAGGGTGACAGGGTGGAAGAGGAAGGAAACGAGCCGGAAAGGGAGGGAAGCATTGTGCTATTTCCCTGAGAAGGAAATGCAGAAGAAGTCGGATTGGTAGGCGTAGTCATATTGCCGGGTTCTTGTGATTCTGAACCCGGTGAGGGTCTGGTGGGCTGGGAGGTGTTTGGTTTTTCAGTGGGTTGAGTTGTTTCAGTGGGTTGAGTTGTTTCGGTGGGTTGAGTTGTTTCGGTGGGTTGAGTTGTTTCGGTGGGTTGAGTAGGTGTAGAGACGGCACGATTGCATACAATCCAATGCCCAGCATGGTTAAGAAGGACCTGAATTTATTGCCGGCGATTGATTTGAGTGCCATCTTGAGTGACTGAATCATCTGTTTACCTCCGCCAGCTTCCCGTCTCTATTGTTAATAATGCGTGAGGCCTGATAAGCGCTTACACCGCCGGAGCTTGTGACTGTGGAAGTATCAATTCTGCGCAGCATGGCGCGAAGTCTTGCAAGCAACTCGGAGGTGGAAAACGGTTTAGGAAG
>CAYFRY010000120.1:4464-4719 GCA_964345665.1 uncultured Oscillospiraceae bacterium | reverse complement strand
TGAATGACTTTGACATCTTTAAGGCCGGCTGCCGTGATTTTTTCACGTAGTGTCTCAATGATTTGTGCGCTTTCTGAAGAGTGGCAACCTGTACCGCCACAGACCAGAATATCTTTTTCTACACTTTTTCCTTCTTCAACTTGCAATTCATCGGAACGAAGGCCCAACAAAGCGATAGAATTGTCACGCAAAGTGTTTAGCGCGTCAAAAGATTGTAGTTTCATTTCGCTCCCTCCTCTTCCTTTTCTTTGGCTC
>CAYFRY010000120.1:3431-4410 GCA_964345665.1 uncultured Oscillospiraceae bacterium | reverse complement strand
ACAAACCGTCTTCTGTCACTTTTACCTTTCCGCTTAATTTAAGCTCATCGCGGAAAGCATTTAAAACCGCTTCGGAACCTTTAACAAAGCAAGCGGTTCCCATACAGACGCTGATACCGTATTTTCCACTGGGTTCTTGGGAAAAGAACGAATAGAAGCTGACGATGCCATTAATCTTAGCAGCAGACAGGTCGGTCTTACGTGCAACATACAGCTGTAACTCTTTGGGAAGGTAGGAGAAAAGGCTTTGAGCCTTATGCAGAATATTAATAATTCTTCCCTTGGGATCTTCCTGCGCTTCAATATAGGTATCGAGTTCACGCAGTTTCCCTTGATCCAAGGACTCCATGTTGAAGTTGGCTTTCGACATTTGTTTCACCTCACATAGATTTTCTTCTGATAGCCGGGATAGGACACCTTAAAGTGAATGAAAAATGCTCACCGATAAAAAAGGTGCAATTAATAATCGTATTATATAAGTTATTGCATTTTGCGTCTAGGAAAATAGAAGTTAGCCCCGGCTAATATTAATCTGATAAGTAAGTATCCGATAAAAACTGAGAAAACAGAGCTCCGAATCAAGAGATTACACCGATCGGCTCAAGAAATCTCCTCTGATTATTTCTTCCTAATAAAGAGGTAGAACTACTCTTTAGGTCTTAGGACTTAAGTAGTAATGTAGTAATAATGAGATAGAACCGCTCTTAGGACTTGAGTAGTATAATAAGTTTAAGTCTGCCTAGGCTTTACTTGCTTGGGATGGACAGATTAGACAAAGGTGGTATTCAATAAATGAAACGCATAAAATTTCATAGAAATAAATCGGCACTCGTGGTGAAGGTCTGCGCTCTTGCTTTATCAATCAGTCTTTTGACTTCGTGTGCGTCCGCTCCTCAGACCTCGATGAGTGAAAAGGAAACGGAAGCACCGACGGAAAGCCTTCTTGAAGCGACGACGGCAGCAGAGGTGACGGAAACAA
>CAYFRY010000120.1:2827-3421 GCA_964345665.1 uncultured Oscillospiraceae bacterium | reverse complement strand
CAGTCAATCTTCGCGGAGAAATAATACCTGCCGGTGAAAAGGCCCCCCGTGTGCTTGCCGTCATGTTGGACAATCATCCCAATGCACGTTATCAAGCCGGCTTAGCGAAAGCCGATCTTGTCTTCGAAATGCCTGTGGAAGGCAGCTTTACGCGCTATATGGCTCTTTTCCAGTCCGAGTTTCCCGAGGTGGTGGGCCCTGTACGTTCCTCCAGAGAACAGTTTTTGGATCGTATGTTGGAGTTCAATCCGGTTTACATGCATTTCGGAGGCTCTGTTCCTGCAAGCGAGCGCATAGCGAGAGAAGGCTATGAAACGATTGACGGTATGGCTATAGATTCACAGTATTATCGTAAAAATGATACGGGTAAAGAAGCACCTCACAATGCTTATACCAACTTGGTGAAGGTGCAGGACTACATTAAAGATAAAGCGTGGGCTCTTGAGGCCGATTTCGATAATTATTACTTTAATGCCGCAGCCCATGCACCTGAAGGTAAAATAGCCAATGAAATTGTGATTGATATCAATTCAGACAATCAGACATCCTATATTTATTTGCCGGAGAAACAGCTTTATGAACAATATAAAGACG
>CAYFRY010000120.1:0-2817 GCA_964345665.1 uncultured Oscillospiraceae bacterium | reverse complement strand
TCAGAGTGCTAAGTATTATGGTGACGGGGGTAAGTGGCAAAAAGGGGAACAAATTACTCAGGGTACGGGGGATTATGCCGAAATGGGGCAAATGGTTAAAAAAAAAAAAAAAAAAGAGGCTGTAAATTCACTGACTCGTTATTTCTTGGAAGACGGGACAGAGTTGGTTCTTAACCCCGGCCAAACCTGGATTCATATTGTGAACCTAGGTGTGGAGCCGACGGTTCGATAAAACATGGAACAATAAGCACTTGTGTGCTATAATTAAGTTGCTCAATTCAAAATAAAACTGGGCATTTACGGAGGTTATTTTATGAAGAGTTACGTATGTGATCTTTGCGGCTATGTTTATGATCCCGAAGTCGGCGATCCCGATGCAGGTATCGCACCCGGCACCGCATTTGAAGATTTACCGGAAGATTGGGTTTGCCCGCTTTGTGGCGCAGGCACAGATCAGTTTAGCGCGGTTTAATGGCTGGCTGCAGTCCTTTAGAAAACGGTTGAAATTCGTAAAGATGAAATGCACTTGTGTTTGCACGGGTGCATTTTTCTAAAGTACGTCCGAAGTGCGTCCGACCTATTTAATGCGGAGCACTGACTATGACGATTAAAAAGGGAGAAAAGAGATGCATCTTCAAGCGATTTGCGCTGGTGTTTATGAAGTAGGGGCGAATCATCCTGACAGGCTGCTTTATGAAGATTTTTTGCCCTTAGAAAACGGCACGACTTTTAATGCTTATATGGTTGTAGGAAATAAGGCAAGCGCGCTTATCGACACGGTACCTTTAGAAAAAAATCGTGCGCTTGTCCGTAATATCAAGCAGAGTGAACTTTGTGATCCGGATTATATCGTTATGCTCAGGGCACAAGAAAACTATGCGGAGCCCCTGCAAGAATTAAGCTATTTTTTCCCAAAGGCTAAGGTCTTATGTACCGCTCACATGAAGGAGTTGATTCTTGAACAGGTTACTTTGGACGAGAAGGTTTTCATGCTCTTCGAGGACGGAGATGAGCTGGATTTGGGCGGTAAAACCTTACAGTTTCAAGCGATGGAACATGAGGGCTCGGCTCACCGCAGAACCGTCTTTTTGAAGGAAGACAAGGTTTTATTTTCCGGCTTTCTTTTTTCGGCGCATTATTCCGATGAAAGGGTTTTTGCCGCTTTCGGCAGTGAAGAGCTTATGGAGTTGAAGCGCTATTTTGCCACACAAATTATGAGTAAGCACGAGATGGTTGAAAGCTTTATTGATGATTGGGAAAATCGGGAGGTTTGTCTTGTAGCTCCCGCTCATGGTCCGATTTGGCAAGACCCGGGCTTTGTTTTTCAGTGTTACCGTAATTGGCTCCACAAAAAGCCGAATAAAGATGTTGTGATTGCCTATGTCAGTTTATACAAGCACACGAGGACCTTGGTTGAAAAATTGATGTTCGGGCTGATACGTCGAGGTTTTTCTGTTATTGTCCGTGATATTGCAGAAAAGCCGGATAGCCTCCTAAAACAAAGCACGGAAGTTCTTGTTGATTTGGTTCAGGTATCCGCCTTGTTTTTGGCAAGTTCGACTACGATGGGTGAGCCTCACCCGGCAGCGTGCTACTTGGCGACTCTGATCAATAGGATGCAACCTCAAACGAGTATTTACGGTTTTGCGGGAAGTAAGGTCGGCAAGAGCGCTACGGGAGAACGCCTGGGCGAGCTTCTACAGCTCCCGCGCGCGCAGCGCTTGGATGACCTTTTTGTTGACGGTAAAATAGATCCGGATGAAGAAGAGCGGATTGAAGCCTACATGGATGACTTTGCCGAACGCATGAACGCCCTTTTGGAAAGTGAAAAGGAAGCCTAGGCCTCGGTCAGGCTTCCGTATTCCGTTACAAGCTTTTGGCCCAAAATGCGTACTTCTTCAGGGCCCAGGAAGAGGACGATGTCATCTTTATTGACACGCGCCTTGAGTTCCGTAACGATTTCCTCATAAGATTCGGCGAAACAACTGGGGAGACCTTTGCCCAGGTAGGCTTCATTTAACAGACGTGAGCTCATACCGAGGGTATCTTTTTCACGGTCACTGAAAATTTCATAGAATATGACAAATTCCGGCGTATAGTCGCTGAGACAGGAAACGAAGTCATCGAACAAGAGTTTGACGCGAGAAAAGGTCAGAGGCTGGAAGACCACATAGGTCTTGTTGTGGGGAATGGTTTTTGCAGCTGCCAAAGTGGCTCGGGCGGCATTGGGGTGGTGCGCATAATCGGAAACGACCAAAGCGTCCCGGAAGCGTCCGTTAATTGTAAAACGGCCTTCCGCACCGGTGAATTCCTTTAAGACATCGGGGGCGACTTTCGGGTCGAGCCCGTTAAAATAAGCAGCCGCCAGAGCGGCCAGACAGTTTTGGACGTTATGCTTACCGGGAACGGACAATTTGATTTTGATTTTTTCTGACGAAGGCAGCGTCACATTGAAAGAGGGATAACCGTTCGTAAAACTCAGGCCTTCTGCAATAAAGCGCGGTGCATTTTGATAGGCTGAAGGTATGAAAGCCTTGGCCCATTCGCTTTCAGTCCCGAACCATACGAGCTTTGGCAGAATCTTCGTTTGAGCTTCGAAACGTCTTTCCAAACGCCGTAAAAACTCATAGATATTTTCATCCCAACAGGGAAGAATCAAATAATGTTTATCGTTCAGTTTTTCGGCAAAAGCCACAAACGCGTCGATAATATTGTCCAGATTTTCAAAAAAATCAAGATGGTCCGCATCAATGTTTAAAATAACCGC
Organism: uncultured Oscillospiraceae bacterium; assembly: GCA_964345665.1. GTDB lineage: Bacteria > Bacillota > Clostridia > Saccharofermentanales > Fastidiosipilaceae > JAXGQD01. The sequence continues at coordinate 50 of CAYFRY010000120.1, read as the reverse complement.
TGTCGTTGAAGTAAAGTGCAGAAAGCTGTTATGGTATTCACAGGCCTCTG
>CAYFRY010000119.1:3163-4724 GCA_964345665.1 uncultured Oscillospiraceae bacterium | reverse complement strand
GCCTCCCACAAACCGCATGCGCGCTGTCCACAGGGCTTTACATCGGCATCCCTTTATCTGTCCTCAGTATTTATCTTTTTGCCGTACCCAATGGTTTTCGTTGGATTCTTCCGGCGGTTTTTATCCCTTGGGTTTCGGATGTAGGTGCTTATTATGCCGGGTCCTATCTTGGCAAAAGGCCTTTCTTCAATAAAATCAGTCCGAAGAAAACTTTGGAAGGAGCACTGGGCGGCCTTCTTGCCGGTGCCTTAATTGGCGGCATTTATTTTCTGATTGCTTTCCGTGGTGACGGAGCAACGCTTCAAGATACGGTAACAGCGCTCGGTTTTGGAATTTTAAGTGGTGCGTTGTTAGCCTTTGCGGGTGAGATGGGTGATTTATTTGCCTCCGCTCTTAAGCGCTGGACCGGGATTAAGGACTTCAGTCAGATTCTTCCGGGTCATGGAGGCTTTCTGGATCGCTTTGATTCTGTTCTCTTTTCTTTGCCACTTTGTCTTTTGCTTACGTGTTTGTTCTATTTAATTTAATCAGGTTCGGGTTATTAAATGAAAAAAATTGCTCTTTTAGGTTCAACAGGTTCTATAGGCACCCAGACTTTGGAGGTTTGTTCAGAATTCGGCTATCCGGTCCATGCCCTGGCTTGCGGTCGGAACATTAAGCTTCTTGCCGAACAGTCTCAGCGATTTAAGCCTGCCTTGTTATGCGTTGAATCACAGGCTTTAGCGGAAGAATTAAAGCGTCTCTTAGATAACGCTCCTCACCGGGCACGCATTTTATGGGGAGAAGAGGGTTTAAAAGAAATTGCTCAAGATACCGGTGCGGACACGCTTCTGGCGGCAATGGTCGGTATTTCAGGATTAAAGCCGGTTTTGCAGGCTATTGAAGCGGGTAAAGATATTGCTTTGGCCAATAAGGAGGTCTTGGTAACAGGAGGACAGATTGTAGAAAAAGCACTTATCAAGCATCAAGTGAAGCTTCTCCCGGTTGACAGTGAACACTCGGCCATTTGGCAGTGTATGTGGGGAAATGACGAAAAGTTCCTAAGGCGCATCTTTTTAACGGCTTCCGGCGGGCCTTTTCTGAACCATAGTGAGGAAGAGATGGCGAGGGTCAGCTTAAAAGATGCCTTAAACCATCCTACTTGGAACATGGGCGGTAAAATAACCATTGATTCGGCTACCCTAATGAATAAAGGGCTTGAACTCATAGAGGCGATGCATCTCTTTCATGTTGAGGCTGAACGCATTGAGGTCATCATACATCCTCAGAGCATCATTCATTCCATGGTGGAGTGGGAGGACGGTTCCGTGATGGCTCAGCTCAGCCATCCAGATATGAGGCTTCCGATACAAATAGCTTTGGCTTATCCCGAACGTCTGGACAGTCCGGGAAGATATTTTAATCCTTATTCGCCTTCTGCCTCGGAATTAAGCTTTGTGGCTCCCGACCGTAAGCGTTTTCCTTGTTTGGAATTAGCGGAAACGGCAGCTAAAACGAAAAAGTCTTTAACGATTGTCATGAATGCAGCCAATGAAATTGCCGTTGAAGCCTTTTTACAAGA
>CAYFRY010000119.1:0-3153 GCA_964345665.1 uncultured Oscillospiraceae bacterium | reverse complement strand
GATATAGCCGAGACGATTACTTTTGCCATGGAAAAACATAGTGCCGCAGGCTTATCCGAAGCTGCGACTTTAGAAGAAATCTTAGCCTTGGATTTGGAAGGGAGAGACTTGGCGAAGACGTTTCTTTCGTCACTGCTCTGACACATTTTTCTGCTACAATAGCAGTCACTTCATGTTTAAAGAGGAAAAAGACAGGGTAAAGTCTGTCTTTTGCCATTATATAGGAGACTTATGGACGGAATACTAGGTATATTTATCGGACTTCTTTTGCTCAGTTTAATGATGTTCTTACATGAGCTCGGACATTACCTTGCGGGTAAAAAACTCGGTTTTAAAATACTGGAATTCAATATTTTCATGGGCCCGGTTTTATTCTCTTTCTATAGGAACGGTGTCAAGTATAGTTTACGCCTGATTCCTATAGGGGCTTCTGTGCAATTCGCAGGAGAAGGGGAGATCGGAGTGGACGAAGAGACGCCACGCGCTACATGGGCTCCGGAAGTCGAAACTCCGTCAGGTAAGATTACTTCTTCGTGGGGTGAACGGAACAATCAGTCTTTAAGTGGACCCGATGACCCACGTCTCTTCTATAACAGGCCAAAGCTGTCGCGGGCAGCCGTGCTCCTGGCAGGTCCCTTAATGAATATCTTGAGCGCTTTTTTAGCCTTTGTTCTCATTTTTAACAGTATTGGCTATGCTTTGCCACTCGTATCCGAACTGTCCCCCGACGGTCAAGCCGCCATGGCGGGGCTTCAGGTAGGAGACAGGATTACAGAGCTTAATGGCAGTTCTATAAATAACTATATGGACTGGAACTACGCGTATCTATTCGTCCAAGAGGATGAGCAGGTTACCGTTAAGTACTTAGACACTAACGGTGTGGAAAAAGAGTGTACCTTTGTACCTCAGAAGGTACAGAAAAAGATGCTCGGTATAATCCGGGACAATCGCAATCCAAATGAAGTTCTGATTGTCAGTGTGGATCCGAGCTCAAATAACGGTCAGCCGGTTTTGCAGGCAGGAGATGTTATTTTAGAGGTTAACGGTCAAGAGGTGGACGGTTATACGGTTTCGGCAGCTATCGATCAAGCTGACGATCCTAAGATTAGATTACGAGTGCTTCGTGCAGGGGAGGAACTTGAACTTACAACGCTTGCGAAAGAAACGCCTGCCTATAACCCTGTCGGACTTGCTTTTACGGAGGCGCATGATTTCTTGGGGAGTATTCCCTACGCCGCGAACTTTTCCGTTTCCATTTTAAAACTGACTTTTTCATCCATCGGTCAGCTCATTGCCGGTCAGATTAAGGCGCAAGATGCGCTCAGCGGCCCTATCGGCATAGTGGACACTATTTCAGGAGTTGTGACTCAGAACAAAGTGGATGTACTGGAAAAGGTCATGCAACTCTTGCAGCTTTTTGCCCTTATTTCATTATCTTTGGGAATTATGAATCTCTTACCGATTCCGCCACTGGACGGTTCTCATCTCCTCTTGCTTCTGATTGAAGCCCTGCGCGGGAAAAGACTGTCTTTAAAAGCGCAGACCGCTATCGGCCTAATCGGTCTCTTGATTATTCTTGGACTTTTCGCCATAGGTCTTTATTTTGATATTTCGCGTATTTTAGCGCGTTAAGGAGCAGATATGAGGCTTAACGAAATAGAAAATATATTGGGCAAAAAACGTATCAGTCGGCAGGTGAAAGTCGGAGACCTTATTATTGGAGGCGGGGAATTGCCCGTCATCCAGTCCATGAATAATACGGACAGTCGGGATGTGGAGTCCTGCTTGGATCAGATCAGAGCTTTGGCGACGGCAGGTTGTCAGATTACGCGCTTGGCGGTACCGGATAAGGAAGCCGCTTTGGCGCTCAAGAAAATTTGTGAAAAATCGCCCCTGCCCATAGTGGCCGACATTCATTTCGATTATCGCTTGGCTTTGGCCTCCATAGAAAGCGGTGTTGCCAAGATTCGTATCAACCCGGGTAACATCGGCGGAGAAGATAGGCTGAAACAAGTTGCAGAGGCGTGTAAGGCCAGGCGTATCCCCATTCGCGTGGGGGTTAATTCAGGCTCGATTGCTAAAGACATTTTGGCTAAACATGGTGGTGTCAACGCAAACTCTCTCTATGAGTCAGCCGCCAATGCGGTAGCCATGTTGGAGCGTCAAAACTTCGACGATATTGTTATTTCGATGAAATCCTCTGACCCGGCACTTTCCATTGCCTGTTATCGTCTTTTAGCTGAACATACTCCCTATCCTCTGCATCTCGGTGTAACGGAGGCTGGAAGTGTGCAGGAAGGAGCCATACGCTCTGCAGTAGGTATCGGCACACTTCTTGCAGAAGGGATAGGCGACACCTTCAGGGTGTCTCTTACCGCAGACCCTGTGAAAGAAGTGGAGGTTGCTTACAGCATATTGAAAGCATTGAACATGACTGAACGTGGAGCGACGCTCGTATCGTGTCCGACTTGTGGACGTACGGAGGTCGACTTGCAAGCTTTGGTGGAAAAAATTGAGCCGCTGATTAAAAACATTGAGAAACCGCTTAAAATTGCCTTAATGGGTTGTGCAGTTAACGGACCGGGTGAGGCGCGAGAGGCCGATTTAGGTGTGGCAGGAGGAAAAGGCGAGTACCTGATTTTCGCCAAGGGAGAAATTATCGGAAAAGTAGGACAAAACGAGATTATCCCACGTCTGTTATCGGAACTGGAAGCTCGGTTTTCAATCCGGTTTTGATCTTTATATAAAATGGGGGATGGCGTTTGGCTAAATTAGCAGAATTTTTAAGAGCTTATGGTTTGGAAAAAGAGGCTTATCAAGATTCCTTTGATGAGTACCTTTTGGCATCTGATATTTTGTCACTTAAAATATCCGGGAAGGGGAAGCTGCGTCTTCACATGCAGGCTGATCTGAGCAGATTGAGTGGGCCGGTTTTACACGAGGTAGAAATTCGGCTTGCGGATTTACTTTCCGTCAAACGTACGGTTTTGTATTTAACGCCATACGACGCAAACGCATTTTCTGCCCATGAAGTCTTAAGCTCGGCCTTGTCATGGCTTGCTTATGAGCTCAAATCCGATGAGCCTTTGCTGGCGCAAGAGCTGCTTGAGGCGAAGTTAATTGAACAGAATGGAAAGAAAATTGAATTGCAGT
>CAYFRY010000118.1:3508-4733 GCA_964345665.1 uncultured Oscillospiraceae bacterium | reverse complement strand
GTCATAGGTTCAAGTCCTATACTACCCACCAAGATGAGGAAGCCTCGGTATGAAGCCGAGGTTTTTCATGTTTTATAGAACAAATCCTTAGATGGTATGACGGAAAACCCAAAAACAGTCGCGAGGATCTTTTGAATAGGGAAGATCAACGTAAAGGTAGGATTCGAAGCAGGGGACGTTCAGAAGGTAGCCAAGGTAGTACACATGAGGATAGTACAAGATAATGTCTGCCTGCCTGTCGTTTGTTTCAAGAGCGTCCAGGATTCTAGCTATTGTCGCCTCGAAAATGTCGATAGAAAAAGGATTAAAAAAATAAAAAAGGTTAGTTTCCGGGGCGGGTAGGTGCGTTTCGGCAGCCTCCTGAATAAAGCGCAGAGGAGGATTAAGCGCAGATTCTGAAAAGGCTGCTGCATAGGAAAGCCAATTCTTTTCCGCTTTTTGACAGCGTTCCCCATGGATTTCCAATCCGTAGCCCGGTATGCCGAAGCGGTGGTAAAAATAGAGGTTAATACGCCCTAAACCGGCACCGTAGTCCAGCAGGTAGGCGTTGCTTTCCGGTTTATAAGCTTCGAAAAGCGCATCGAGTGCACGATAGGGTGTTGACTCAAAACGGTAGTAGTCAAAAACATTTTCATCCCATTCCTCAATACCGGTCGTTTGGATATGTAGTTGTCGGTCTATAAAAAAGTCACCCTTCGGTCTATCGACTCGTCTTATCACCGGATCACCGCCCTTTTAGAAAGATGACTTAAGCTTAGCATAGTGTAGGATAAGGGAAATACACTGCTTCCATTAAAAAATACTAATATAATTATATTAAAATTATACTTAACATAGAATTATCAGTTATAATGGCCTGAAACATATATAAACTGGGTTGAAAGAAGTGACTCGGCGATATCCTTTTGAAAAGGAAAGTAAGCATGGATTTTTTAAAACGTAGACTGACTGCTAAAAAAGCATTTTTGATTTTTTACGATGCCCTGATGACCATAGCATCTTTTGTCTATGCCAATTTATTATTAAATAACTTTGATTGGAATTCTGCTCTTTCAGGAGTTTTTCCACGGACCCTGGTTCTATTTTTTGTTTCAGCTTTATTGATTTTTCATGCTTGCGGTCTTTACAATCAAATGTGGGTCTATGCTTCCATATTCCAATATTTCAGGCTCCTCATAGCTGTTTTTTTTCAAACAATCATTGTTTTTTCAATACGACACTTTAT
>CAYFRY010000118.1:0-3493 GCA_964345665.1 uncultured Oscillospiraceae bacterium | reverse complement strand
GTCGACAGTATGGTGTCAAAGAACGCATTTTATTACGTCGAAACGACATAAAAATCCTTCGCGTTCTGATTGTAGGTGCCGGTCGTGCCGGCAGTCGTTTGGCTGAAGATTTAACAGAAATTAACGGCTCGCGCTTTCCGGTTGCTTTTATCGATGACAACACCAAAATTCACAACTACAAACACATGGGTATTCCGGTTTTGGGCGGAAGAGCGGATATTCCTCAGATTGCGAAAACTTATGAGATTGACGAAATCATTATTGCGATTCCGTCACTTTCTGCGAAGGCAACGAAGGACTTGGTAGAAATCTGTCAAAAGACCAAGTGTCGTATACGAATATTACCGAGCGTGGCCCGAATGACGGAAGAGACGGTCAATTTCAGTCAAGTGAAAGACATTGAGATTGAAGATCTCTTAGGCCGTGAACCGGTAAAAATCAGCTCGGATTCGATTAGAGAAATCGTACAGGGGAAGGTTGTCTTAGTAACCGGAGGCGGTGGATCTATCGGTTCGGAAATCTGCAGACAGGTCTTAAGATATCAACCCAAGCAGCTGATTATCCTCGATAATTACGAAAATAGCGTTTATGACCTGCAACAGGAACTCTTAAGTAAGTATGGTAAAAAAATTAATCTTCTTGTTCTTATTGCAACTGTGCGTGACAAAGAGCGTTTAGAAGAAATTTTTGATAAGTATAGGCCTGAAGTGATTTATCACGCGGCTGCACACAAGCATGTCCCTCTCATGGAGGACAGTCCGGAAGAGGCTATAAAAAATAATGTCTTCGGCACTTCTAATGTTGTGCGTACGGCGGCGGCTTTTGGAGCAGAACGCTTTGTTTTAATCTCCACGGATAAGGCCGTCAATCCGACCAGTGTCATGGGTGCCAGTAAGCGTTTGGCTGAAATGACCGTTTTAGCGGTGGCGAAGGAGTATCCGCAGTTAAAATGCGGCATGGTACGCTTCGGGAACGTTTTAGGCAGTAACGGAAGCGTTGTTCCTTTGTTTAAAAGACAAATTGAAAGAGAACGCCGTGTGACAGTGACGGATCCCGAGATGCGACGCTATTTTATGCTCATTCCCGAAGCGGTTCGTTTAGTTCTCCAAGCCAGTGTTTATGCGGAACATGGAGAGATTTTCGTCTTAGACATGGGTGAGCCGATCAAGATTGTTGATTTGGCGAAAAACATGATTAGGCTTTCCGGTTATGAGCCCAACGTGGATATTCCCATAGAGTTTATTGGGCTGAGACCCGGTGAAAAAATGTTTGAAGAATTGTACTTTGATCTGGAGACTTTGGATCACACCCCTCATGAACAAATCATGAAACTTAAACAGATTGAAGATCCGGAGCTTATTTCTAAAGAAATTGAAATGCTTTTTTCAATGTTTGGGCATGATTATCCCAGACTTAAAGATAAAATACTGAAACGCTTGAAGATAAGTGCGCAACAAAAGAATAAGGATGAAGATACAAGTTCATGAAAACACAGAGAATTTATCAAGTCATCAAGCGTGTCTTGGATGTTATAGCTTCATTTTTAGGTATCCTGATACTACTCCCGGTTTTTTTGATTATTGTATTGGCCATTAAGCTTGATTCGAAAGGTCCTGTGCTGTTTAAGCAAGAACGTGTGGGTCGAAATAAAAAGCCTTTTACAATTTTAAAGTTTCGTTCAATGTATACCGATACACCCAAAGATATGTTACGCACAAATCTATCATTTTTTTCATTCCCGGCAGTGGTGGAGGCGAACTAACATTTAAAGGCTGTTTAGAAAAGGGAGTTGTCCTTTATGGGCTTCAACGTGTTCCAAGTGTTGCCAGATTAGTAAAGTATGGTTTTTCTGTCTGTGCGACCGGTTATAGAGAATCTCTTCACTTAGCATCGCTACCGGGAAAGCATGTTGATGAGGGCTGCCGAATTCTTTCCGATTTATTTGATATGCCATGTCACCCTATCAAAGACTATTTGAGTCTTAGCTTGACTCCTTCCAATTCAATTTTGCATACAACTAGGCTATTTTGTTTGTTTCAGGATTATTCTGATGGCATTTTTTATAACAGGGTTCCACTTTTTTATGAGGAGTGGGATGATGCCTCCTCAATGATTTTATTTGAATGTGACCGAGAAGTACAAAATATTTGCAAGGCACTAAAAGATTTTGACTTGTCTGAAGTCAGGTCGCTAAAAGAGCATTATGGAGTTAAGACTCCTTTAGAACTGACAAAAAAAATTAGGAGTATCGAAGGCTTTAAAGGAATAGAAACTCCAATGAAAAAAATTCAAGATAACAAGTATATTCCGGATTTTACGTCACGCTATTTTATTTCTGATTTTCCGTATGGTTTAAGAATTATTCAGCAAATTGCATGCTTGGCTAAAGTAGAGATTCCAAGCATTGAAAAGGTACTAAAATGGTTTAATCAAATTCAGATAACAGAAGATAAAGGTTTAGATTTTAAAGACTATGGTATTAACTCCCTTTCTGATCTTATTAAGTATTATAAACAGTAAATAATTGAATAGTTAACTTCTCGCGACTGGCCATAAGCGACCGCGTTTTTCAGCAGAGCCACACTGTAATAAACATTTGAGCTCATTCTATCATTGCGCTCCTTCAGTTTCTTTGACGCTTTCTTCAAGAGATCGGATTTGATAATGGCCAAAAGAATATTGGCTGATATTAGCATCATAGACAAGATTACCAAAGGCTTTATGGCTTAGACGCTTTAATCTGCCTGGGATGTGTGAGGCAATGTAGATGGCCCAATTAAAGAGGGGGGTGATATGGATGTTTTTTCCGTGTTCACTCGCAATCAGTTTAACCATTTCTTTAGTGCTGACCTATTCTTTATTTTGTGGAAAAAACAATCCGCCTTGGCCGGATTTCATAAGCAAGCATAAAAATTCACAAAGATTATCAATGTGGAGCATGCTACGTTCATTATTTATAGACGGGAAAATGGGGAGTTTTTGGGCAAGCTTTGAAAGGATAGGATAGTTACCCTTGCTGCCTCTACCATAAATCATAGGAGGCCGAACAACAGCGACTTGAAAAGTATCGCAAGCTTCTTGTCGTACTGCTTGGTCTCCCTGCCATTTACTGTCTCCGTAAAAATTGGCAGGTGTGGGCTCAGTCTTCGCTGTAATGATGCGTCTTTTCCCTAGGCCTGCTGCTTCACCGTAAATGATGATGCTGCTCATGAAAACAAATTGTTTAACGCCTTTTGATTTGGCAAGTTGTGCGGTTTCGCTGGCCAAATCACAGTTTACCTTATAGTAGACTTGCTTTCGTTCGTCTGAGACTTTACCGATATCAGCATGTGCAATGCCGGCGACATGAAAAACGGTGTCGTACCGATTAAACGGGTAGTCTCGCCAGTTCGGATCTAACATATCTACCGTGTCTATCTGGAATTCGCTCGCATGCTGGCTGTGAGCCCAATTTTCAAAAGACTGACCAATATAACTATTGGCGCCCGTAATC
>CAYFRY010000117.1:2828-4776 GCA_964345665.1 uncultured Oscillospiraceae bacterium | reverse complement strand
AATTTCAGCACCCATGGCCAATTGAGCAAAAGTTAGCGGAACATCACAATAGGTATTCGCTCCATTGCGCTGGAAGAGCGTATGGGGTTTGATGCTTACTTCAATGTACAAGTCTCCGCCGGGACCGCCGAGAGTACCCGCCTCGCCTTCGCCCCTAAGGGTCAGCATTTCACCGTTATTGATGCCTGCGGGCACCTTGACTTGCAGTTTTTTGGACTTATTCATACGCCCACTGCCACGGCAAACCGAACAGGAGCTTTCAATCTTCTTACCCGTACCGTTACAAGTACGGCAAGTTGTTTGCGTCATCATGTTCCCGAACATGGTTTGCTGACGCTGATTGACAACACCGGCACCGTTACAAGTCGGGCAAGTTTCCACCTTAGTACCCGGCTCGGCACCGCTGCCTTGACAATGGTCGCAGTGGTCTTCACGCGTAAAGTTGATTTCACGGGTTGTCCCGAAAGCCGCCTCGGTGAACTCCAGGCTCATACGATAGCGCAGGTCGGCGCCACGTCTGGGGCCTTGCCTCCGTGCGCCGCCACCACCGCCAAAGCCGAAACCTCCGCCAAAAAAGGATCCGAGGATATCGCTCAGGTCGATATCGAAACCGCCCGGGCCGCCAAAACCTTGGCCATCTACACCGGCATGACCGAATTGGTCATACTGTTGTCTTTTGCCCTGATCACTCAGCACAGCATAAGCCTCGGCCGCCTCTTTGAACTTGGCCTCCGCCTCTTTATTGTCGGGATTGACGTCCGGATGGTATTTTTTCGCCAACTTACGATAAGCCTTTTTCAGTTCATCATCCGTTGCGGTACGGCTGACGCCAAGCACCTCATAATAGTCTCTTTTATCTGCCACTGACTGGACCTCACTTTTTCCAATATCTTAATACGAGAGACGGGACCGGCGTTAAACACCCAGTCCCGGTCTTTCAGATTTCAGTTTTAAAACTTAGGCGTCGCCACCTGCATCCTTGAATTCCGCGTCATAGGTGCCACCCGGACCACCCGCACCGGGTCCGGCCTGTCCGCCGAAGTCAGGACCTCCCGCACCGGCTGCGCCATCGTTCGGCGCCTGCTGCTGATAGAGCTTTTCAGAAAGCTTATAAATCGTCTGTTGCAGCGCTTCGGTATCGCGCTTCATATCTTCCGTGTTATTCGCTTCAATGCTCTTCTTCAATTGCTCAATCGCATCCTTGACAGGGGCTTTGTCCGCGTCATCCAGCTTATCGCCGACCTCGTTCAAGGTCTTCTCAGCCGTATAGACTGCAGAATCTGCGTTGTTCTTGGTTTCAACTTCTTCTTTACGCTTCTTATCTTCAGCGGCGAACTGTTCGGCCTCTTTAACCGCTTTCTCAATTTCTTCATTCGAGAGGTTGGTGGAAGCGGTGATGGTGATTTTTTGTTCACGGCCGGTTCCCTTATCCAAGGCGCTGACCGCAACTATACCGTTCGCATCGATATCAAACGTAACTTCAATCTGAGGTACACCACGGGGTGCGGGTGCAATACCGTCGAGGATGAAGTTGGCCAAAGATTTATTGTACTGTGCCATTTCACGCTCGCCTTGATAGACGTGAACATCGACCTGAGTTTGTCCGTCCGCGGCGGTTGAGAAAATTTGGCTCTTCTTGGCCGGGATGGTTGTGTTACGCTCGATAATCTTGGTGAAGACACCGCCCATAGTCTCGATACCCAAAGAAAGCGGGGTAACGTCCAGAAGCAAGAGGCCTTTCACATCACCGGTCAAGACACCTGCCTGGATAGCGGCGCCCATAGCCACACACTCGTCAGGATTGATGCCTTTAAACGGCTCTTTTCCGAAGAAACGTTGTACGCTTTCTTGCACCGCGGGGATACGGGTGGAGCCGCCGACCAACAAAATTTTGTCGATTTCCGATTTTTGAAGACCGGAGTCCTGCAAAGCGGCGCGCAAGGGTACC
>CAYFRY010000117.1:0-2818 GCA_964345665.1 uncultured Oscillospiraceae bacterium | reverse complement strand
ATCAGCGGTCAGTTCGTCAAACTTGGCACGGGTCAAGGTTAAATCAAGATGCTTGGTGCCGTTGGCATCAGCAGTGATGTAAGGCAGGTTGATGTTGGTTTGAGCCACGCTGGAAAGCTCGATTTTAGCTTTTTCAGCCGCATCTTTAAGACGCTGATAGGCCATTTTATCCGCAGTCAAATCCATACCGTCCGTTTTCTTAAACTCGGCGACCATCCAGTCCACAACCTTTTGATCAAAATCATCGCCGCCCAAACGATTGTTACCGTTGGTGGCCAAGACTTCGAAGACACCGTCACCGATTTCGAGCAGCGAGACGTCAAAAGTACCGCCACCCAAGTCGAAGACGAGGATTTTTTGATCATGTTCTTTATCGAGTCCGTAGGCCAAAGCGGCTGCGGTGGGCTCGTTGATAATACGCAGAACGTCCAAGCCGGCAATTCTGCCTGCGTCTTTGGTCGCCTGGCGTTGAGCGTCAGAGAAGTAAGCCGGTACCGTGATGACTGCTTGAGTCACGGTTTCGCCGAGATAGGCTTCCGCGTCGCTTTTTAGTTTCTGTAAGACCATAGCCGAGATTTCCTGCGGGGAATAATCTTTACCATCAATGTTTGATTTATGGGTGCTACCCATTTCACGCTTGATAGACATGACGGTACGGTCGGGGTTAGTCACCGCCTGACGTTTCGCGATTTGTCCTACCAAACGTTCACCGGTCTTGCTGAAGGCCACGACGGATGAGGTCGTTCTTGCACCCTCAGAGTTCGAGATAACTACAGGTTCGCCCGCTTCGAGCACAGCGACACATGAGTTGGTTGTTCCTAAATCGATTCCTATAACTTTTGCCATTTGATTAATCCTCCTGAAAAGATCCTTATTTTTATTCGAGTTTATGTTTATTTATTATTTATATTCGAGTTTATATTCGAGTTTATGTTTTTTATTCACCTAATTAATTCGCCTAATTCGCTACTTTGACGACGCTGTGCCGCAGCACTTTTTCACCGATGGCGTAACCTTTAAGGAAAACCTCCACAATTTCGCCGCAGCCTTTTTCTTCATCTTCCACGTGCATAACCGCTTCGTGAAGATTCGGGTCAAAGCATTCGCCTAAGGCCGGAATTTCTTTTACACCCAGTTTTTCCAATATTTCAACAGCCTGGCGCAAAACGAGCGTAACGCCCTCTGCCGCCTGCCTGGATTCTTCTTGTTCTATCCCCTGCATCGCAGCCACGGCGCGATCCAAGTTATCCATGAGCGGAAGCCATGCCGTACAAACATCAAGGATAGATTTTTGGTACAGGTCATCTTTTTCCTGACGGCTTCGTTTTCTGAAGTTATCATATTCTGCAGCCAATCTAAGCTTACTGTCATTAGCTTCCGCTAAATCTTCTTTCAGCGCTTCAATCTCACTTTCCAGCTCATGGATGCCCTCAAAGACTTCCGCTGTTTGTGCTTCTGTCTGCGATTCGTCTGCTGCATCCTCATGATTCGTTTGATCTGCTTGCTCTTGCAACTTATCCGAATCCTGCAGCGTCTCCTGCTCGTCTTTTATCTTCGCCTCAGCTGCTTTTCGCCCTTTGGCTTTTTCCTTATGCATTTTTAACATCCTCCCTACCTATCAGTTCATCCATGGTCTCACGCACAAATGAGATCCGGGAAATCACCTTGCTGTATTCCATTCGTCTCGGACCGACCACACCGATTTTTCCGACAAGCTTGTCATTAATCTTGTAGGTGCTGGTCACGAAGCTACAATCCTTCATACTTTCCAACTCCAACTCTTGACCGATGCGAATCATAAAATCCGCTTCCGGCTTGTGGAGCGTGAGCTCGTTTTCCCGCTTTTTTTCCATCATGCCGACAATCAAGCCGTTCTGACTGAGCGTATCCACAACTGCTCTGGCCTTTCCGAGTGACTGAAACTCGGGATGACCAAAGAGATTGGGCACACCGTCGACATAAGTATCCAGGTTCTCCGCCTGCTTAATAGAAACATAGGTTTCGTAAAGCACTTGGTTGAGTAAACTTTCCGGCAAAACCACACCCTGCAAGGCCGTCGCCACCGTTACCAAGGTAATGTCTTCCAGCAGCATACCCGCCAAAGCCTTTTCGCAAGCCTGCGCAATAAGCCTTAGCTGTTTTTCATCCAACAAATCCGGCACACGCACAATGCGGTCTTTAACCAAACCCGCACTCACAACAACGACAACTAAAGCTTTTCCGGGTTCAATCATCAACATTTTGATTTGTGTAAGTTGACTTTGAGTAAGCCTGGGGGTCAGCGCTACAGAAGTATAGCCCGTTCCGCTTGAAAGCACAGTCGATACATTTTTCAGCAAAATCGGTAAATCCTTTATGTCGCTCTGCAGGGATTGCCTGATATTCTGGCGGCTTTGATCGTCCAGCTCTTCTACCGTTACAAGTGAATCAACGTAGGCTCGGTAGCCCTTGTCCGTCGGCACACGTCCGGCAGAGGTATGCGGAGATTCAAGGTAGCCCTGCTGCTCCAGTTCAGCCATGGTATTCCTTACCGTCGCTGAACTAAGTGGCAAAACATGTTTCTCCACCAAGCTTTTGGAGCCCACCGGCTCAGCCGTCTCGATGTAATCATCGACAACTGCTTTGAGTATGGTTTGTTTTCTTTCATCCAAGCTCATAAGTGGTTGGTGTGCTCCTTTCGTTTAGGTTGGTTTTGGTGTTGAGTTTGGTTTGTTGGTTTTGGTTTGTTGGTTTGTTGGTTTTGGTTTGTTGGTTTCTAGTCCGTTTTTTCTTTTTTAGCACTCTTAGCTGCTGAGTGCTAAAGTTAATTTACACCCTC
>CAYFRY010000116.1:0-4898 GCA_964345665.1 uncultured Oscillospiraceae bacterium | reverse complement strand
CTCTGACATTTACATACCTCTTTCTAAAGATAAACGCATACGCCTAAGGCTTTCTTCGCGTCCTAATAAAACCAGTATTTCAACCGCTCCGCCAGGTGTCACGGCTTGTCCCGCAATCGCGATACGACAGGGCCACATCACCTGACCGTTTTTTACATCTTTTTCTTGAGCCAGCCCGATTAAGTAGCTGTGGATGGACGTTTCTGTCCACTCCGGCAGCTGCGCCAGCCCTTCGACCAGCGTTTCCAGCATGGGGAAGGCGCCTTCCACCGTTGTTTTCATTTTTTTATGGGCAAAAAGATTCAAGTCGAAATCCGTCGGGTATTCGGCCAAAAACATAATCTGATCCTTAATGTCGGTCAGTTTCTCCAAACGAGCCTGCAGTAATTTAGCCAAGAGCGTATAGTCCCAGGCTTCTTCGCGTTCCGGCAGCACTTCATCGAAATAAGGGCGGCACAATGCTGTGAAGTCCTCAAGACTCATGCGTCTGAAGTATTCCTGATTGAACCAGAGCAGTTTTTTATAGTCGAAGATTGAAGGTGACTTACTGATGCCATCGATTCGGAAGGCTTGTTCAAGTTCCTTCAGGCTGAAAATCTCTTGATTATCTTTGGGTGCCCAGCCGAGCAGCGCGATGTAGTTAATGATGGCTTCAGGAAGGTAGCCTTCAGCGACCAAATCATGGAAGCCCGTGGCGCCGTGACGTTTGGACAATTTTTGTCCGTCTTCACCCAAAATGAGCGGTAAATGCACATAAGTAGGTTTTTCGTAGCCGAAGGCGTCATAAAGCAAGTTGTACTTCGGGGTTGAGGAGAGGTACTCGGAACCGCGCACAACGTGGCTGATTTTCATCATGGAATCATCCACAACATTGGCAAAGTTATACGTAGGAAAGCCGTCCGCCTTTATTAGGATTTGATCTTCAAGTTCTTCGTTTTGAACTTCGATCTCTCCATAAACCGCGTCGCTGAAGGAGGTTTGACCATTTAGGGGCATCCTCTGGCGAATGGTGTAGGGGACCTTGTTCTTCAAGTTCTCTTCAATGATCTTCGGATCCAAATCCCGGCAGTGCCGGTCGTAGCCCGCACGGGCGTCTTTCTCTTTCAGAGCAGCCAGACGCTCTTCACTGCAGAAACAGTAGTACGCTTGACCGGACTGAATCAGAGCTTCCGCCGCTGGTTTGTAGGTGTCCAAACGCTCACTCTGGATATAGGGCCCGTAAGCGCCTCCGATGTCCGGGCCTTCGTCGTGGACAAGTCCACATTGTTTCAGCGTCTTATAAATGACCTCGGTCGCGCCTTCTACCTGACGCTCTTGATCGGTGTCCTCAATGCGGAGGATGAAGTCGCCGCCCAAAGATTTGGCGACGAGATACTCGTAAAGGGCGGTACGCAGGTTTCCCACGTGCATAATTCCGGTAGGACTGGGGGCAAAACGTGTGCGTACGCGCGAATGGGCCGGAGCCTGATTGTTAGGCATGATTAAACTCCTGTATAATAACTAGCTTAGAAAGCTTATTTTCTGCCGTTTATTCTAGCATAGAAATGCACAGGCGCTAAGCGATTAGTCCTGTATTTCCTATAGAATATCTTGAGTTCGGCTAAAGGATTTACAAAGCTTTCCTAGGGGAGAAGCGGCACGCTATGTTCGGTTATGTCAAAGCCTTTAAACCTGAAATGAAAATGCGAGAATTCGAGCGTTATCGCAGCGTTTACTGCGCCCTTTGCAAGGCTATTGCCGCCGATTACGGTCAGATCCCGCGTTTGGCTGTTTCCTACGACCTGACTTTTTTACTTCTGCTCGTACAGGCTTTACAAAATGAGGAGCCCCTTATTCAATCCGAAAACTGTGTTTTGCATCCCTTCAGAAAACGCCCTATAGGACAGACTGACTCTGTTTTACGGCTAGGTGCAGCGGTGGCGGTCCTGCTGGCTTCGTCCAAGCTGGACGACAACGTAGCGGACGGTGAAAAGCGCCTGAGCACATGGGGACTGCGCCTTTTGACGAGAAGCGCCGTCCGTCAGGCCAAGCGCCTTTATCCGGCCTTAGCTTCCTCGCTGGCTCAGGAGTTAAGGAAACTGGCCGATCTTGAACACGGCTTTAGACAAGAATCAGCCGACTCTCCTATCTCTAAAAGCAAAGGACATCCTGAGGACATGACCTCATTAATAAGCCTATCAAAAACTTTCGGAAGGGTGCTGGAATTGCTCTCAGACGTGTTTGGCCAAAGCGCAGGTTTGGATGAAACGCTTCGCTCAAAGGTCTCGGTCCTGATGCAAGACTTAGGTGCCTGGGTCTACCTGGTGGATGCGGCGGATGACTTTGAAGAGGACAGGAAGCGGCGAGCCTTTTCCTTTATTCCGGCTCTTGATAAGGTGGAAGCTCTTTCTCTTGTGTCCCCTCTTCTTGTATCCCTTGAGGAGCGCATGGAGAAGACCGCGGCGCTCTTGCCCTATCAGCGTGATGCCGGCATTGTGGCCAACGTGCTGATAGATGGCCTGCCTCTAGAACGACAGCGTCTTTTCGGACACTCCTGTACGAGGTGACGATTAGGGCTATGTTTTTTCGTTATCAGTCTGACGGTTTTGTCTTTCCTATCTTCAGCCCGCTCCATGGCATTTTCTTACTGATCGCCTTTTTGGGTGTGTGTGCGATTTTTCGTTGGCCCAAGACTTTCAGACAGAGACCTTATCTTCGATATTGTTTGGCGAGTGCGCTGCTGATCATTCAGCTTTTACTTTACGCTTGGTTTTGGGGAGGAGACGCCTACCTTCAGGCTCAAGGCTGGCCGCTTTACCATTGCCGTGTTGCTGAGTTGTCCATGCTTTTGACGCTCTTTTTCAACTTCTCTTGGGCCAAAGACCTTTCCGTCTATCTTGGACTCTACGGTTCTGTATTCGCCCTGTTGATTCCCGTCATGGAACCATTCTCCTTTCCTCATGTGACGAACGTGGCCTACTTCGCCGCACATCTCTTGATGCTATGGACCGTAGCCTACTTAATTGTGATCCTTGATTACCGTTTTACTAGTAAAGGCCTCATACACAGCTTGATTTTTTTGAATCTTTTTAACCTCAGCTTACTATGGCTGAACCCGCTTTTGGGGATGAACTATGCCTATTTCAGCTTATCTCCGATTTTCACCGGCTTTTTTAACACCTGGCCGAGAATTCTATATGTCGGACTGCTCTTGGCCCTCTATAATGCGCTGGTGCTTCTGACACACGTGGGGGGACGAAAACTCACCTTAGTATATAGGCAAGGCAAAAACGGTGAAATGTGACGAAAGATTCATATTTTCTCAACTTGAGAACAAAAAGACTTGCTATAATGGCGACAAGAACTTTTAAAGCGGAAGGGATACTTGGATGCAGACCGAAAAAAATCCATATGAAATATTAGGGGTCAGACAAGGGGCGAGCGAGGAAGAAATCCGCAATGCCTATTTAAAGTTGGCGAAAAAATACCACCCTGACCAATACCGCAATCACCCTTTGGAAGAGGTGGCCCAGAGTAAAATGCAGGAGATTAATTTTGCCTACGATTACTTGACACGTCATGACGGTTCGACGCAGTCTTCCGGCAGCACCAACCCCAATAACAACACGTATACATACGGCTCCGGCAACCCTTACGGCAGTTCGGGCCAGTACAATCAGAACGCAAACTATAATCAAGGCCAAAACCCCTTTAACTGGGGTAACAATCCCAACAATCGCAACTTCTACAACTACAACGGCTATAACCGCAGACCCGGCGTGACAGGGGGTGGTTGCTGCCAGGATATGTGTTTCTGCCTTGCTATGGACAGCTGCTGCGAGTGCTTGGGAGGTGACCTCTGTAGCTGTTGCTGAGAAATCGAAGCTGAGAATGGAAAAAACCAAAAAATTGACGATGGCGGCCATGTCGGTGGCGCTCATGTACTTGGCCCTTCTGGCTGTACAGTACAGCCCTACCGGTGACGCCTTTTTTTTCAGTGTCGCCGCCGTCGTTCTGATGTTGCTTTGCCTGCTGGCAGGCTGGCGCTGGGCACTTTTGGCGTTCGCTGCACTCGCCGCCTTAAGCTTTTCCACCCTGGGCCCTGCCTTGATTTGGCCTTTTTTTACGGCCTATGGCCTGTGGGTTTTTCTTAAAATGGCTATTGAATGGCTCTGCTTCAGACGAAATTGGCCTGCGAAAGTGGATTGGGGCCTAAAAACTTTGGCGGCTATCGCTTTCAGCTTATTGGCCCGATTTTTCCTTTCCGAACTTTTACTGGGGCAGGCTTCCCATGCTCTGAGCCTGAAATTGGGGGCTTTAGCGCAACTCTGGCCTATTGCCTTGGTTCTGCTGATTCTGCTCTATGACTATTTTTTAAGCTTAGCTAAACAGGTATTGGTGGCCCGGCTTTTACCTTATATAAGAAAAGAATGGGCTCGCTAGGGGTGGCAAAACGAAGCCCCTTTATTTGAACTGCATGATGAAAAGGGCTAAAATGAAAAAAGTATCTGTTTTGAAAGGACACCCGCCCATGAGGAGTCAAGTCATCCATAAAATTACGCTTTTGGCCATTTGTTTCAGTCTGTTTCTGACGGCCTGTTCTTCTGCAAACAAGACGGGTCAAGTGGCGGATTATGGTCGCTATGGCGCGGATTGGGCCAAGGCCTTTGTCAGTGAAGTGCCTTTTCGCAGTCCCTATTCCGAGGGTGAAAAAAGGGCGGCTGAGCTTATCAAAAAAGAAATTAAAAGCCTCGGCTACAGCTATGATGTCCAAGAGTTCAGTAACCCTATGGATGCAAGTCAGACCAGCCAAAACATTATTGTAAAAGTTAAGGGAGACGGTTTCAGGGCCGATCCGGATCATCCGGACCCCATGGCTTTTTTGAAGAAAGATCCCTCTACGGATTCGACACTTGTTC
>CAYFRY010000115.1:0-4983 GCA_964345665.1 uncultured Oscillospiraceae bacterium | reverse complement strand
CTTTTGATGTATAATAAGAAATGTTGTTTGAAAATCATTCAACACTTGAGCTAAAAGCTGAATAAAACATTAACCTTATTAGGAGGAAGAAAAATGTCATTTAAAAAATTTGCTGCGCTCGCATTGACCGCCGCTATCGCCTTCTCTGCCTTTGCTTGCGGGGGAACTGCGACAACGGCTGCCGGCGAAAGCGCTGCGGCTACCGAAGCAGCGGCTGAAACAACTGCTGCGGCTGCCGAAACCGAAAAACTGAGCGGTAAACTCTTGGTCTGGACACCTGCCGAAGATCAATCTGAAGAGCAGGGTAACTGGCTTAAGGCTCAAAGCGAAGCCTTCCTTGCCGCCAATCCCGATTGGGACATCACTTTTGAGTACGGCGTTATGCCTGAGGGTGAAGCGAAAGCAACCGTCAGCCAAGACCCCGCAGCTGCCGCAGACGTCTACATGTATGCGAACGATAACTTAACCGCTCTTATAGCGGCTAACGGTATCGCTAAACTTGGTGGCGAAACGGCTGATTATGTGAAGAGCACAAACTCCGAAGCGATTGTTAACTCCGTCTCTGTTGCCGGTGCAATCTCCGGTGTACCCTTCACGACCAACACCTGGTTCATGTACTACGACAAATCCAAGTTCACCGAAGAAGAAGTTAAGAGCTTTGACAAAATGATTGCCAAAGACGTTGTTTCTTTCCCGATGAGCAACTCCTGGTACATTGCTTCTTTCTACGTTGCCAACGGCGGCACGCTCTTCGGTGCTGACGGTAGCGATGAAGCTGCAGGTATCCAACTGGGTGGCGAGAATGCCGTAGCCGTGACAAAGTACTTGGTTGACTTGGTCAACCACCCTAACTTCCGTAACGATGAGGATGGTGCCGGTATGGCCGGTCTTCGCGATGGCAGCATCGCTGCTATGTTCTCCGGCTCTTGGGATTACGCAGCTGCGAAAGAAGCTTTAGGCGATAATTTTGCCGCTACTTCTCTACCCTGCATCACCATCGACGGTCAAGAAAAACAAATGAAAGCCTTTGCCGGCTCCAAGGCCATTGCGGTTAACCCCAACTCCAAGTTGCCTCAGGTTGCAGTAGCTTTCGCTAAGTTCTTGGGCAGTGCCGACGCACAAAAATCTCACTACGAGTTACGTGGTATCGTTCCTTGTAATACGGAACTTCTGGCTGACCCTGCATGGCAGTCTGATGTCCTCGTTCAAGCACAAAACGACACCTTTGATAACACCTCTATTATTCAACCTTTCGTCAATGCGATGAATAACTACTGGTCCCCTGCTGAAAACTTCGGTAAAGCCTTGATTAATAAAGAAATCACTGCCGATAATGCCGCAGAGAAAACAGAAGAACTTCAAACTGCGCTGAACAGCGCTCAAGAATGAGTGTCTATGACGCTTAACGCTTAAGCTCAAATCAAGGCGGGACCTCGGCAATTGAACGAGCGTCCCGCTTTGCTTAACAGAGGAGGATTCATCGTGGCAAGCACGGCATTTGAAATCGAACGTGAACTGCTAAGGCGTAAACAAATCAAACTACGTCTATCAGATGCACTGAAAGAAGGTTCTTGGCGTACTAAACTTTCGATTATTGTTTTAGGACTGGGGAATCTCTTACGCGGCCAAATCATTAAAGGGCTCTTATTTATGGGCCTTCAAGCCGCTTTTATTTACTACTTGCTTGTAACGGGCATCAATGACCTTGCTATGCTCCCGTCCCTGGGCTGGTTGGAACAGGAAGAAGTATGGAACGAGGCCAAAGGTATCTTTGAATATACACAGGGCCACAATTCCGTTCTTATTTTGCTCTATGGGGTAGTCGCTGTTTGTGCCTTTATTTTTTATTTTTTCGTCTGGAGAAGCGCCGTCAAAAGTTCCTATAAGAACGATTTACTGATTGCTCAAAGAAAAAAGGTACCGAGTTTTACAGAAGACTTGGCTGAGCTCTTTGATAGCAGACTGCATCATCTACTTTTAACCGCACCCTTGAGCGGCCTCTTACTCTTTACCATTTTGCCCTTAATCTTCATGATCAGCATGGCCTTTACCAATTATTCTATTGAAGGCAACCATCTCATCTTATTTGATTGGGTGGGGCTCGAAAATTTTAAAACCGTGCTCAGCACCGGTAATAATATCGGTCAATCGTTTTGGTCCGTATTGGGTTGGACACTGGTTTGGGCGATTCTTGCGACCGGTTTGAACTATATCCTGGGTATGATATTGGCCTTGGTTATTAACCGAAAGCGCACTAAGTTCAAGAGTTTTTGGCGTTTCTGTTTTGTGCTTTCAATCGCGGTGCCTCAATTTGTTACCTTGCTGACGATGCGCACTTTGCTTCAGCCTCAAGGCGGTATCAACGTGCTTTTACAACAAGCCGGACTCACATCCAAGGCACTCCCTTTTCTTACGGACGTCACATGGGCCAGAGCGGTCGTCATTATCGTGAACCTTTGGGTGGGTATCCCTTATACCCTTTTGCAGGTAACGGGGATTTTACAAAATATTCCCGCGGACATGTACGAAGCCGCCCGTATCGACGGTGCAGGTGCGGTCAAAATATTCACCAAAATCACTTTGCCCTATATGCTTTTCGTCACGGCTCCCTACATCATCACGGCCTTTACCGGTAACATCAACAACTTTAACGTCATCTATTTGCTGACCGGCGGTAATCCTACCCCGTCAACTCGACTGCGGGTAAAACGGACCTTCTTGTCACCTGGCTCTATAAACTGACAATTGACAAACAGTACTTCAGTTTAGGCGCAGTTATCGGAATTATGACCTTCGTGGTGCTCTCCGTAGTCGCCCTGGTCACCTACCGTAACACTAAAGCTTATAAAGATGAGGAGGGCTTCCAATGAGTACTAAAGAACTGGCATTGAATAAGAAAAAATCCTGGAGCATGGGTAGAGACCTCGGTAACAGCCTGATTCACGTGCTCTTAGCCGTTCTCTCTTTTATCTGGGTCTTTCCTATCGGCTGGATTGTCATGACCAGCTTCAGGGCTGAAAAAGGCTCTTACATTTCAACCTTTTTCCCCAAGTCCTATACCTTCGCGAATTATGAGCGTTTGTTCACGGACACCAATATTCTGAATTTCCCCCGCATGTTTTCAAACACCTTTATCATCGCTGTTTTCTCATGCATCATCTCTACATTTTTTGTGCTTTCAGTATCCTATGTTATGAGTCGATTACGTTTCAAAATGCGTAAGACGATGCTGAACCTGGCTATGATTCTCGGTCTTTTTCCGGGCTTTATGTCCATGGTTGCGGTCTACTACATTCTGAAAGCCATCGGACTTTCCGAGGGCAGTATGATACGTGTCGCTCTGGTTCTGGTTTATTCGGGAGGCGCCGGCTTAGGCTTTTACATCACCAAAGGCTTCTTCGACACGGTTCCGCGCAGCTTGGACGAAGCCGCTTTCCTGGACGGAGCAACTAAGTGGGATGTTTTTACGAAAATTACTTTACCTATTTCAAAGCCCATCATTGTCTACACTATCTTGCAGTCTTTTTTGGGACCTTGGTTGGATTTTGTTTTTGCCAAAGTTATCGTTCGTGCCAACGCCGACTACTACACGGTCTCCATCGGACTATGGCGTATGCTGGAAAAGGAATACATTGACAATTGGTATACCTCTTTCGCAGCGGGCGCCATTCTGATTTCAATCCCTATTGCTATCCTCTTCATTTTCTTGCAACGCTTCTATACGGAAAGTATGAGCGGCGCGGTCAAAGGTTAAGCTATGTTTAAACGTATTATTTCAATTGTCTTGTCAGCAGCGCTCCTTTTCGGGGCGCTCTTGACCTCTTGTCAGAAAAGCGCTCAAGTTAAAGAAACACCCGGGGATAGGATTCGAAATTTTTATGAAGTCTTTGTGTATTCATTTGCCGATAGTAACGGTGACGGAATCGGTGATTTGAAGGGACTCGCAGAGAAGCTTGATTATATAAATGCCGGCAAATGTGATGCGGAAGGAAGTCTCTCTTTTGACGCCCTCTGGCTGATGCCGATTCACCCCTCACCGACCTACCATAAGTATGATGTTACGGATTACTATGCGATTGACCCGCAATACGGAACCTTGGATGACTTCAAGGCCCTGGTCTCCGCCCTAGCTGAACGGGACATGAAACTTATCTTGGATTTGGTACTTAACCACACTTCTGCCGACCATCCCTGGTTTCTTGAGGCCTGTGATGCCTTGGCTAAGGGCGATTTGAATAATCCTTTCATAGATTATTATCGTTTCTCTCAAGAAAAGAAAAGTGAAAAATATTATGCTGTCCCTGCCGCAGAAGATTGGTATTACGAGGCCGTTTTCTGGGATAGGATGCCGGATCTTAATCTGGATAATCCGGATTTACGTGCTGAAATTGAGAAAATTATGGATTTTTGGTTCGATCTGGGAGTTTTCGGATTTCGTTTAGATGCCGTCACCCAATACTATACGGCTGATGATGCAGCTAATATTGAGTTTTTAAGCTGGTTAAAGCAAAGCGCTACAAAACTTTCCCCTGAATCCTATCTGGTGGCTGAGGCCTGGACTGACCAAACTACACTCAACAAATATTATGCCTCCGGGATCGACAGTTTTTTCAATTTTCCTATGGCCGATGCGACCGGACAATTGGCAAGCGCGGTTAACACCGGCGATGGACAGACTTTGATGGCACAGCTTGAGGCTTCCGAAGAGGCGGCTTTTGACGCGAACCCGAAAGCAATCCCTGCTTCCTTTGCCAGCAACCATGATATGGGGCGCTATGCGGGTTATTTCGCCTATGACCCGGGCAAAATGAAGCTCGCTCTTTCTCTGTACCTCTTCACCACCGGCTCAAGTTTTTCCTACTACGGAGAAGAAATCGGCATGCGTGGGAGTGGAAAAGATGAAAATAAGCGCGCACCCATGCTCTGGTCTGAGGATGCGAAGTCGGACGCTTTTTCAACCCGTGGGCCGGAAGGCATGGAAGA
>CAYFRY010000114.1:1852-5001 GCA_964345665.1 uncultured Oscillospiraceae bacterium | reverse complement strand
TACCGCGGTGAACTTGAAATCTCTACCACCCCCGGTACGTTTTTCAAGTTCTACGCGGGCCATAAGGGCTCCGTGGCTGACGAGGCCACAAGGTCTTGGAGGAGTACCGCGGTGAACTTGAAATCTCTACCACTCGCGGTACGTTTCCGAACTTTCTAGCGCGTCGTAGTGTATTGTAGCGGAATCCGTGATGTCGTGAGAATTCCTAGAACCCAGTCCTTATCGCTATTTTTAGTGCCTTGGATCAAGGCGCTGTTTTCGATTGACAATGGTTTCCAATTCTCTTGACAATCAGATTATCAGGGGCTAAAATCTCAATAAGTTAGCGAAAGCTAACTAGCTCAGAACACAATAGAACACAATTACTTAGGAAAGGATTGCATGATGCCTCTTGCGTTAGCTAAGCTTGACGAAGAACTTATCATTTAAAAAATCGAAGCCGATACCGAGACCAAAAAGCATCTGGAGAGCTTGGGCCTTGTCCCCGGTTCCGTAGTGGTTTTACTTTCTCGTTATGCCGGTGATTTGATTGTCAAGGTGAAAGAGTCTCGAGTGGCGATAAATCGTGAAATGGCGATGCACATCATAGTCTAAGGAGTCATTTATGAAAATACTACGTAACGTTAAAGTGGGTGAAACGGTCAAGGTCGTCAAGCTGCACGGTGAAGGAGCGATAAAGCGCCGTATTATGGATATGGGTGTAACCAAGGGAGTGGAAATCTTTGTCAGAAAACTGGCTCCTTTGGGTGATACTATTGAAATTAATCTTAGGGGCTATGAACTCTCTCTCAGAAAAGAAGATGCAGAAATGATTGAGGTTGAATAATGGCTGAAATAAGAATCGCTTTAGCCGGAAATCCGAATAGTGGCAAGACAACACTTTTTAACGTCTTAACCGGTTCTAATCAATATGTAGGAAACTGGCCCGGTGTAACGGTTGAAAAGAAGGAAGGGAAGCTGAAACAAAACAAGGACATTATTCTGGTTGACCTGCCGGGTATTTATTCCCTCTCTCCTTATACTTTAGAAGAAGTCGTTGCGCGCAATTATCTTGTCGGTGAGCGGCCGCAAGCCATTTTGAATATTGTGGACGGTACGAACTTAGAGAGAAATCTCTACTTGACGACGCAACTAACGGAATTGGGTATTCCTGTTGTTGTGGCAATAAACATGGCGGATGTTATTCGCCGCAGGGGAGATAGAATTAACTTTGAAGCACTCTCTCGCTCCTTAGCTTGTCCGGTTTTTGAAATCTCTGCACTAAAAGGAACGGGTGTTTTTGAGGCGGCGGAGGCAGCGATTGACTTAGCTAAAAATGGAAAAAGCATCCCTCAGTATATTTTTTCCGGTACGGTTGAACATGCCCTGGCCCATATTGAAGAGGCAACGGTTCATGATTTGCCTTTAGAACAACAGCGTTGGTACTCCATTAAAATCTTTGAGCGCGACAAGAAAGTGTTTGAGCAACTACAGATTTCTTCAGAAGTCATGAAGCATATTGAAAATGACATACAGTTGGTAGAAAAGGCAATGGATGACGATGCGGAAGCCATCATTACCAATGAACGCTATATTTATATCGCCTCTATTCTGAAAGGGAGTTATAAAAAGAAAAATCAGGGTAATTTGAGTACGTCGGATAAAATTGATCGTATATTAACAAACCGTATTCTTGCTTTGCCGATTTTCATATTAATTATGTTTTTAGTTTATGGTCTTTCGATTGGAACCGTAGGCGCCTTTGTGACCAATTTTACCAATGATGTTCTGGTTCATGAGTGGGCTATCCCAGGAACCGCCGCTCTCTTGGAATCTTGGGGCGTGGCTGACTGGCTTGTCAATCTTGTCAGCCAAGGCATTGTAGGGGGTGTCGGTGCCGTTTTAGGCTTCGTTCCTCAGATGCTGATACTATTCTTCCTCTTGGCTATTCTTGAGGACGTAGGCTACATGTCTCGCGTTGCTTTTATAATGGACAGACTTTTCCGTAAATTCGGTCTGAGCGGTAAGAGCTTTATCCCTATGTTGATTTCATCCGGTTGCGGCGTTCCCGGTGTCATGGCCTCCAGGACCATTGAGCAAGAGAGAGATCGCAGGATGACCATTATGACCACCTGCTTCATCCCTTGCAGTGCCAAAATGCCTATTATAGGTTTAATTGCCTCCGCCCTTTTCGGTGGCAGTGCTTGGATTGCCACTTCCGCTTACTTTATCGGTGTTGCTGCCGTTATTATTTCCGGCATTATTTTAAAGAAGACAAAGATGTTTTCAGGTGATCCTGCTCCCTTTGTCATGGAGCTTCCGGCCTATCATGCACCGATACCGAGAAATGTTCTACGTTCTACTGGGGATCGCGGTTGGGATTTTGTCAAGCGTGCGGGTACGGTTATTTTGGCAGCAAGTATTCTTATCTGGGTGCTCAACTCCCTGAGTTTGGACGGAGGATTGCACTATATAGGAGAAAGCGAAAGTACTTCAATTCTTAATCTCATCGGCTCCCTGGTCGCATGGATTTTCGCTCCGCTGGGTTTCGGTACCTGGCAGGCCACTGTTGCGACCGCTTTAGGTCTTGTTGCGAAAGAGCAAGTGGTCGGTACAATTGGGACTCTGATCTCTATGCAAAATGCGGAACTCATCGGTGAGTTAGTAGAGAATCAAGATGTGGCACGCCTGGCCATTATTGGCAAAGAGTTCTTTGGCGGAAGCCAGGTGGCTGCCTTTTCATTCATGATTTTCAACTTACTTTGCGCTCCGTGTTTTGCGGCTATGGGTGCGATAAAGCGCGAGATGAACAGTGCAAAATGGACCTTTTTTGCCTTGGCTTACATGACGGGTTTCGCCTATTCGATTTCACTTATTGTCTATCAGATCGGCTTGCTCGCAAGTGGTGCCGGTTTTACCGTTTGGACAGTTGTTGCTTTGGTCTTCTTACTTGCTCTGGTGTATCTCTTATTCAGAAAAAACAAAAATGAACACAGCAGGCTGAATATAAGAGCAGTCAGCTTGAAAAATTGACAAGGAGAAATAGAAATGTGGCCTACCATTATTGTTGGCAGTATAGTCGTGATCGTTTTTATTGCCATTATTGCAAAAGGTATTTATAACAAGCGAAAAGGAATCCATTCCTGCGGAAGTTCGTGCTATGGATGTAC